>JAMONB010000195.1 GCA_027066745.1 Flavobacteriaceae bacterium | reverse complement strand
CTATAATTAAAAATAAGCCTCCAATTGGTGTAACTGGCCCTAAAAATGTTAATTTTTTGTTTTTTGCTGAAGAAATTACCAAACCATAAATACTGAATGAAAATAATAGCATACCAATTATAAAACTGTACACTATATATTTTTCTAAAACACTTTCTAAGTTGAAGTTAAACCCAACAAATAATAAAACTATCGCATGATACATTTGATATTTTACACCAGTTTCAAAACTTTTTAATTGTTCATTATCTAATATTTTCTTTAAAGCGTGTGCTCCAAAAGCACCAAATACAACGGCTAAACCTCCTAAAACGCAAGCAAAAAGTAATGTGAATTGAACCATTATTGTTTAAATTTTAATTAGTAAAACTAATTAATAATTACCAATTTATTTTAAAAGTAGCCTTTCTCCCTACTTTAGTATGCAAAAACCGTAAACTTTTGATATATAGCAAATAAAGTGTGTTAAATTTTATCAAGTCTTTTTTTTTTATTTATATTGAAACCGAAAAAGAAAATGCTACAATTAATAAATTGCAAAAATGAAAAAAAGAATTGCTATAAATTCATGTCACTTTTTGAAACATTTGTCATTCCTGCGTAGGCAGGAATCTCACTGTTATATCAATAAAAAAAATCCTCTGTTTGTAAAATTTTAAGAACACAATACGCAAATAAAATGTTTAACCTAAAACCACTAACTATGACATAGCTACTATAACAAACAGAGGATAGTATTGCAAAAGTAATACACCTTGCAGTTTTTACAAAATAAAAAGGAGTTTTAAACTCCAAAAAATTAATTTAAAATTTCAAAAAAAATGAAAATAAAGATTATTACAATGATTTCTTTAATTGTTCTTTTATTTTATTCCTGTAGCCAAGATGATTTAATCGTTAAAGAAAACCAAAATCTAACAGAAACTGTAAATTATGAAAAGATTCAAGTGTTAAATGGAAGGTTATATTTTCCAAACAAAATTACATTTCAAAATTATTACAAAGATTTAAGAAATAAAGATGAAAATATAGTTGCAGACATATTAGAAAGTAAGTTTTATTCAAAAGATTTTTATTCCTTAAAACCTATTGTAAATGACAAAACTGAACAAATTGAAGTTACAAGACACTTGGCAAAAATAAAATCTAATACCAAAGGTCTTCAACAAAATAAATCATTATCTGATATAAAATTATTAGAAAATTTTGATGATTTAGAAGATATATTTGGAGAAGATGTTTTTACAAGTTTTTTAAATCAAGATGCTGAACTACAGGTTGAAAACAAAATATATAAATACACAGATACAGGTTTATTTATTGCTGATGTTAATGAAATAGATGGACTTAACAGCTATCTAGATACAAAGCAGATTTCAAAAAATTTACTTGAGCCAACACCAGAAGCAATAAAATTGGCCTATATCGAAGAAAACAATCCTTGTGGTGGTCTTCAACAAATACAGAATTACCAGTATTTTATAGCAGAAGCTGATTGTGGTGGTGGCTCTAGTGGTAGTAGTGGTTCTGGAGAATCTGGTGGCTCTTCTGGAGGTTCAAATACTTCAAGCAGTACACCAAACGCACAATTAGCAGTTATTGCTAATGGATTAGACCAATGTTCAGGCATAAAACCTTGGCTTGGAAATCTATTTGGAACAACTAAAGTTTGTATAGATCAATATGAAAGTAAAAAAAGAGTAAAAATAAAATATTATAATATAGATATCTTTTTAGGATATGTTATTGGTATAAAAACAAAGCATCAGACGAAAGGTTGGACAGGACTTTGGAGAAAACAAGATGCTGATGAAGTTGCATTAGGTGTAAACAGTCTAACCTGGAAATTTACAACACCTGAACCTCCTTCTTCGTTCTTTAACCAACCTGCAAGAATATATTTATACAATGGTAAAGCATTTAATACAATAAATGGTTATTCTAACGCTGTTTATGCAGGGGATATTCCAGTACCTAATTTGCCATTTGCAGATAAAGTAGATTTTATTATTGAAGTTGCTTTAGGTACACCATTTTCTCCTTTTGATAATGAAAAAGATGTTAGAGAATTTATTTATCAAAAACTGTTTGATACGGCAAAAGGAGTATTGAAGTCTTACAGTAATAGAGAGTTAAAGAAAATGGGCGTTGTGGTTAAAACTCCAACTGCTACTTGGGTTCAATTCTATGATTTTTCTGAAAGTTGTACAAACTGTTCAAAAAGAGAAAATATTATTGATTTTGGAATTGTTACACCTCAAATTACATATAGTTTTGGAACGGGAAGTAATAATAGTATTAATATTACAAACTGGAATTTTGATTTTAATAATCCGTCACTAACAGGCATGAGTGCTTTTGGTATGGCAA
>JAMONB010000194.1 GCA_027066745.1 Flavobacteriaceae bacterium | reverse complement strand
GAAGAATAACTCCTATGGAAAAATGGAACCAAGACAAACACTTAATTTTAATGAAAAATAGAGCAGCTTAATTAATAATCGAAATTTAAAAGATTACTCTTGTTTTATAGGGGTCAAAACAGGTATCTTTATATCGTAGGTAAAAATTTTATGATATGATAACGAAACTCCTGCTTAGTCGTAATGATAAATAGAATTTAATAGCCCAATTTCTCTCGTACTCTTTCCAATACTTCTTGAGCTACTTTCTTTGCTTTTTTTGTTCCAATAGCTAAAGCATCATCAATTTCGTTGAGGTTGTTCATATAATGGTTGTAAAGTTCACGTTCTTTAGAAAATTTCTCAATAAGCAATTCAAAAAAGGCTTGTTTGGCATGTCCGTATCCGTAATTTCCTCCTAAGTAATTGGCTTTCATTTCAGTAATTTGAGCATCAGTAGCTACCAATTTATATAAGGCAAATAAATTACAAGTATCAGGATTTTTAGGCTCTTCAAGTGCCAAACTATCCGTTTGAATTTTCATGATTTGCTTTCGTAATTTCTTGTCATCCAAAAATAGATTGATCGTATTGTTACGAGATTTACTCATTTTTTCACCATCAATCCCAGGCACCAACATTACATGTTCTTGTATTTTTGCTTCGGGTGGTACTAGTGTATCTCCCATTTTATTATTGAAGCGATTGGCAACATCTCTACTCATTTCTAAATGTTGCAATTGGTCTTTCCCAACAGGGACAATTTCAGCATCGTATAATAAAATATCAGCAGCCATCAACATCGGGTAGGTAAATAAACCAGCGTTTACATCTTCTAAACGGTCAGCTTTATCCTTAAAGCTATGAGCCAAAGTCAAACGTTGAAACGGATAAAAACAGCTTAAATACCAAGCAAGTTCTGTAACTTCTGGGATGTCACTTTGACGGTAGAACACCGTTTTAGAAATGTCTAAACCAAATGCCAACCACGTAGCAGCAGTACTGTAGGTATTTTGTTTTATAGTTGCACCATCTTTAATTTGGGTAAGTGTATGCATATCAGCAATAAACAAAAAAGCTTCATTTTTTGGATTGTTTGCCATTTCAATGGCAGGGATTATTGCACCTAATAAATTTCCTAAATGTGGTGTTCCGGTACTTTGTACTCCAGTTAAAATTCTTGACATATTATATCACTTTCTAGTTTTTTGATTGTTTTGAATACCCAAAAAAAGTATATTTTTATTTAAATATTTTATACTAATAAATTCAAATCCCGAATTTTCAGGACAAAAAACAATTTTCAAATAAATTTTGTAACAAAAGTAGACAATTGATTTGTTTTATAGCATCAAATTTTAATGAGAGGTTGTTTTTACCTAGATTTTTTTAAATTAAAAATAATAGACTTCTAAATTTAAAGGGTATCCCTTAAAAGGAATAACACTCAACTATTTTTATAGTAGACCTTTTGGAATTTGGTGATTAGAATTTGGAGTTTAATTTTTAGTACATTTACGACTTATGAATTTATTCAAAAATATTTTTCGCATTTTTTGGCGTATCTGGTTTTATGCTTGGGTATTTTTTTCTATCCTAGCCATATTACCTGTATTGTTTATCATTATTTCCTATGAAAAGTATTACAACACCTTTTATAAAATTGCTAGATTTTGGGGGAAAACCATGCTATTTGTCATGGGTTTTTCACCTAAAATAGTATACGAGGAAGAATTAGATCCAAACCAAAGTTATATGTTTATTGCCAATCATACTTCAATGGTTGATATTATGTTGATGTTTGTTGCTGCTAAAAACCCTGCTGTATTTGTAGGAAAAAAAGAGTTGATAAAAATGCCTGTTTTTGGTTATGTCTTTAAAAAAACAAGTATTTGGGTTGATAGAAGTAGTCCGAGAAGTAGAAAGGAAGTGTATGATAGAGCCCAACATAAATTAAATTTAGGATTGAGTATTATTATTTTTCCAGAAGGTTTGGTGCCGGATGAAGAAATTGTGTTGAGTGAATTTAAAAACGGAGCTTTTAGATTGGCAATTGAGCATCAAATACCTATTGTACCCATGACGTTTTATGATGTAAAAAAACGTTTTCCTTGGACGTTCTTTAGTGGTTGGCCAGGTGAATTAAGAGTTAAAACACATCCTTTTATTTCAACAAAAGGACTGACAATTAAAGATGTAAAGATAATTAAAGATCTAGCGTATACTACTATTTATAATGAGTTGGTAGAGGATGTAGATAAACAGTCTTAAATTTATTTTATTTTGTAACTCTTGCAGCAACTATCCCAAGAATTCGGGATAAAATTAACTTTGAATAGGTTCCTGCCTATCTAGGAATGACAATTATGTTTAAATAAAAATAAAGTTGTG
>JAMONB010000193.1 GCA_027066745.1 Flavobacteriaceae bacterium | reverse complement strand
TAAGGTTTCATTGACAACTTCTGTTCTATCAGATTTTTTAATTACGAGTACTCGGTAAGCTGTTGCTCCTGTTACTCCGTTCCAAGTAATGGTGGGTAGTAAATAATCAACATCTGTTGTTGAAGAAGTTATGGATGGGCAATCTAAAGTTGCCACACCACAATTAGGATCTTTACCTTTATCGGTAATATCGCCCCATTTGTCATCTAATATGGCTCTTTCAGCTTCAGCAGTACAATACTGGCTTAAGCCTCCACTAAAATTAACATTAGGGTTTAGGTTTTGTATACTCCAACTTTTTAATAAGGCGTCGTAATTGGTTGTAGACAATTTTACTTTTCTAAACATAGATTCTGCTCCAAAAGACGTACCTGTATTTATCAATCCTTCTACGTTCCAATTTTCTAAATTTTGGTCAAATTTTATGGCTCTGTAAAACATTTCTGTCATATCGGTAACTGCTCCTGTATTCCAATTGCCAATATTTTGATTAAAATTAACAGCATTCATAAACATTGATCTCATACTTGTAACTGCTGATGTATTCCACGCTTCAGTAGTTGTAGCAGTTGCTGCTTTATAAGAAATGTCTTGTTTAAAATTTGTAGCATTAAAAAACATACTCTTCATCGTTGTAACTTTTGTAGTATTCCAAGAACCAATGTTTCCATTAAATTTTGAAGCATTTTGAAACATACTTGCCATATTTTCAACATTGCTTGTATTCCAATTGCCTATATTTTTATCAAAAGACGAAGCTCCAGTAAACATCCAAGACATCGTTTTCACTTTTGAAGTATTCCAAGCTCCTGATGCTTTTGTAGAAATATCTTGATTAAATTTTCTGGCACTGGCAAACATATTTGACATATCCTCAACATTTGAGGTGTTCCAATTACCAATATCTTGATTAAATTCTTTAGCTGCACTAAACATCCAAGACATCGTTTTCACTTTTGAAGTATTCCAATTACCAATATCTTGATTAAATATGATACAACTAGAAAACATATACGAAAGATCCTCTACTTTTGAAAGGTCTGGTACATCAAAGGCGGTTTGTCCTGCTAATTTAGAACAGCCACTAAAAGCACTATTCATTGAAGTCCATTTTTGATTACCCCATTGTTTTATGGCAATTATTTTGTCTTTATTATCTCCTAATTTACTGTTAAAATAAATACGAGGGAACTTTCCACTAATACTTACGGTATAGTTTCCTGCTGTTGTATAAGGATGAATTGGTGCTACATCTGTTGTATGTGTAGTAATTGGACTACTATCTCCCCAATCTACAGTATAGTCATAGGTTTCCCCTGAAAAAGTTGGTATCGTAATGTTTTCGTTTGCAGTTGTAGTTTTCCAAGTGGTGATAAAGGCGGTGAGGTCTGTTGCCACTCCGCAACTTGGGTCTTTTCCTGCATCAGTAATAGTACCCCATTTGTCATCTAATATGGCTCTTTCAGCTTCAGCAGTACAATACTGGCTTAAGCCTCCACTAAAATTAACATTAGGGTTTAGGTTTTGTGCACTCCAACCAACCAATAAAGCATCGTAATTAGCTGTTGATAGTTTTACATTTTTAAACATATCATCTGCTCCTATAAGTGACCCATCGATTAAGGCTTCTACATTCCAATTTGCTAAATTTTGGTCAAAGCTTGTCGCTCTATCAAACATTCTATACATATTGGTAACTTTTTCGGTATTCCAATTGCCAATATTTTTATCAAAGCTTGTCGCGATGTTAAACATAGATGACATATTAGTTACATTACCTGTATTCCAAGCACCTGTGCTAGGTTTAAAAGAGATGTCACCATTAAAGGCTGTTGCAGACTGAAACATAGCATCCATATCATCAACATTTGTAGTCATCCATTGGCTAATATCTCCATCAAAGGCTTCTGCTCCGGCAAACATACCAGTCATTTTTTGTACACTAGATACATCCCAAGGTAAATCACGGGTAAACTTTTTGGCATTGACAAACATTGTTGACATATTAGTAACTGCTCCCGTTTTCCAGTTGCCAATGTTGCCATTGAAAATAGAGGCTCCCCTAAACATATCCTGCATATATTTCACATTACTTGTATTCCATGCATCGGTAGCTGGTTTGTAAGAAATATCTTGATTGAAAGCTTCTGCATAATAAAGCATTTCTCTCATGTTTTCAACTTTTGTTGTATTCCAATCTCCAATGTATTTACTAAATTTTACAGCGTTTTTGAACATGGCTTGCATATTGTCAACTTTTCCTGTTTGCCAATTGCCAATATCTTGGTCAAAGATGACAGCTCCAGAAAACATATATGACATATTTTCTACCTTACTAGTATTCCAAGCATCTGATGCTTTAGTTGATATGTCTTTATCGAATTTTTTTGCACCATCAAACATTCCTGACATATCTGTCACTTCATTGGTATTCCAATTGCCAATGTTACGATTGAATACTTTAGTTAATCTAAACATATTTGACATGTCTTTTACCTTTGCGGTATTCCAAGTGGTAATATCACCATTAAAATCCCATGCTGATTGAAACATTTCGTGCATATTGGTTACTTCTTTAGTGTCCCATAAATTTAAATCTTGATTAAATTTTAAGGCACTACCAAACATATATTGCATAAATTTTACATGACTCACATCCCATCCATTTAAAGGTTGATCAAAAATGTGTGCATTGCTAAACATAAAAGACATGTTTTCAATAGTAGAAACATCCCAATCATTAATATTTTGATTAAACTTTGAACAGCCATAAAACATAGCATGTATATCGGTAACATTAGTAAGGATAGGTTTGTCCGTTGCTAATCCTTCTAAATTTGTACAGTTTTTAAATGCTGAAATCATTGACGCCCACGGGTTGGTTCCCCAATGCTTTATGGCGATAATTTTTTTTCTATTTGTTGCTGTGGTATTTGGGCTACCAAAATGAATCTGAGGAAAAAGTCCTGTAATACTTACATCATATTCTCCTGCTATGTCATAAGAATGCATGGCATCTCCAGTTTCTCCTGTTGTAGTAGTTCCATCTCCCCAATCAACGGTATAGTTATAAACTGCTGTAGAGAGAGTTGGTATGGTAATGCTTTCGTTTGCAGTTGTAGTTTTCCAAATGGTGATAAAGGCATTGGGATTTATCGTTGTAGGGCTTACATTTATAGTAACTGCATTTCTTAAAATGGTTAAATTTGTAACAATAGTACTAGTTACTTCACAATGATAAACACCAGCATCGGCAGTTTGTATGTTGTTTATTTGTAGTGTTGCCGTTTGTGTTCCAGAGAAACTTCCTCCATCAGAAAGTGGTATTGCTCCTTTATACCATTGGTATTTATTTTGTGTACCACTACAAGCTGTTGTTATTGTGGTATTATCACCTGTGTTTAGGTTTTTAGTATCAATGGCATCAACTTTTGCTTGAGGGTTATATTTGAATATTGCTAAAGTTTGATAAGCACTAAATTGACTTTCAAAATCTCCAAATTGATAGGCGTTATCTTCTATTGATAAATGAATAAGAGTAGCAGAGTTCGAAAAATCAGGGATAGATCCACTAAGTTGATTGTTATTTACATACAAACGCTTTAAACTATTAATAGTAGTCCAATTATTAGGTATGCTTCCGGTTAGAGCATTTTCAAAAAGAAATACTTCTTCTAAGTTGGTTAACTTATTTAAATTAGTAGGAATACCTCCTGACAATTTATTATTATGAAAATCCAAGTAGGTTAATTGAATTAAATCACCCACTTCTTGAGGAATATTCCCTGTAAGAAAATTATTTTCGAGGTCAAGAATTTTCAAATTAACTAAATCACCAATTTTAGTAGGAATATCGTTACCTGTAATGCTTGCTCCATTTAAGTTGTTGTTTTGTAACTCAATTTTTGTTACTGTACCTGTAGTACAGTCCACTGTTACACCAAACCAATCTTTTACAGGTACTGTCGTGTTCCAATTGGTATTGTTTGTCCAATTGGCTCCATCAGTACTGTTATATAATGCTATTAAGGCATCTCTTTCTGAGGTTGGTACTGAACAAGCTGCTGTACAACCCGTATTTTCACCATCGGTAATTGTCCATTTGCCTTCTAATGTAGTATGGGCAGTTACTGAAGCTGGTGAACAATAGGTGCTATTCCCTCCACTAAAAACAACACCTGAATTTACATTTTGAGCTGCCCAACTGATGAGTAATTTTTCATAGTTGTCCGTGGAGAGTTTTACATCTTCAAACATTCCAGGTGCTTCTGTTAATCCTGTCACATCCCAACTTTCTAAATTTTGATCAAAGATGGTGGCATCTTGAAACATATAACTCATCTTTTTTACACTAGACACATTCCAACTACTAATGTCTTGATTAAAAGATGTTGCATTGCGAAACATATAAGTCATGCCTGTAACTTTTGATGTGCCTGTACCACTTGTCCAAGTTAATGCTGCATTACCATTATTAAAAGCTGTAGCTTCATAAAACATTGAAGTCATGTCAGTAACTTTAGAAACATTCCAGCTACTAATATCTTTATTAAAGCTAGTCGCTTGATAAAACATATTATTCATAGTAGTAACTTCAGAAACATTCCAACTACCAATGTCTTGGTTAAAATTTGTTGCTCCAGAAAACATCTGTTCCAAAGTAGTAACTCTTGATGTGCCTGTACCACTTGTCCAAGTTAATGCGGCATTACCATTATTAAAAGCAGCAGCATCCTTAAACATAAAACTCATGTCATCGACTAGAGAAACATTCCAACTGCTAATGTCTTGATTAAAAGCTGTTGCTTCTTTAAACATAGAATTCATCTTAGTAACTTTTGATGTGCCTGTACCATTTGTCCAAGTTAATGCTGCATTACCATTATTAAAAGCAGTTGCTTTTTCAAACATAGCCTTCATGTCATCGACTAGAGAAACATTCCAACTGCTAATGTCTTGATTAAAAGCTGTTGCTTCTTTAAACATAGATTTCATAGTAGTAACTTTTGATGTACTGGTGCCACTTGTCCATGTTAATGCTGCATTGTTATTGTTAAAAGATGTTGCCCCTTCAAACATATATGACATCCTTTCAACACTTGAAACATTCCACCCACTAATATCTCTATTAAATGCTATGGCTCCAGAAAACATACTTCCCATATGTTCTACTCTTCCTGTGTCCCAATTATCGATATTTCCGTTAAACTTAATTGCTCCTCGAAACATCTCTCCCATTTTCTTAACTTTAGCTGTATTGAAGTTTGAGAGGTCTTTGTTAAATGCAATGGCATCTCTAAACATATTACGCATTTTTGTTACTTCACCTGTATCCCAGTTGGTTAACGGTTTGTCGTATTTATCTGTGCCTCTAAAAACATCTACCATATCTTTAACTCTTGATACATCCCATTCCCCAATATATTTATTAAATGCTTTAGCATTATAAAACATACCAGACATTCCTTCTAAAGCATCTGTTTTCCAAGCACCAATATCACCATCAAAAACAGTTGTATTGTTAAACATATAATGCATCGTTTCAACTTTTCTAACATCCCAAGTAGAAATATTTCCATTAAATTTTGTAGCTCCATTAAACATATGAGTCATATCATTTACTTCTCCTGTATCCCAGTTGTCAAGGTCACTAGTAAAAGATGATGCAGAATTAAACATTGAATTCATACTCTTGATAGTTGAAACATCCCAATCATTAATATCTTGATTGAATGATGTTGCACCATTAAACATATGATCAAAATCTGTAACACCATCTAAGTTTGGTTTATCAGAAGCTTGCCCTGCCAGATTACTACAGCCAAAAAAAGCTTGATACATAGATACCCAAGGGTTGGTTCCCCAATGATTTATAGCGATTATTTTGTCTTTATCTCCACCATTTGCAAAATAAATACGAGGAAAAAGGCCTGTAATACTCATGGTGTGTTCTCCTGCTGTTAAATAAGTATGTGTGGCATCACCTGTTTTGCCTGTTGTAGTATTGCCATCTCCCCAATCAACGGTGTAACTGTAAGTTTCAATGCTATTTGTAGGTATCGTAATGGTTTCACCATCAACAGTTGTTTTCCAAGTGGTAACAAATTGTGCAGATAAATTATTGCTACTTAGAAAAAATGCAATAATTAGGCTTAGTGTAAGACTAAACTTTGAAAACATAAAAAGTCTTGAAAGTTTAGACGTAGCTATATGATTAGGTTGACTCATTTTATTTGGGTTTACTACTTGTAAATATTAATTTTCAGATCAGTATCTATATTAACTGTATTAAAACCCAAAAATAGATGAGATATTGTTTGATAATTGTAGTATTTTGTAAGTGCAAGGGTCTATTTTATATTCGCAATATTTTTTGTTATCTATCAGATAATAAAGCTTTAATTTCAGCTTTTCGTCGTAAAGAAATAGGAATGTTTAAATTTCCGTTTAGAACAATAGTATCATTTTCTAAACCCGTTACATGTATTTTATTGACCAAATACGATTGGTGAGTTCTAATAAAGGAATATTCCGATAGTAAATCTTGAAAATATTTTAAATTTTTAGAGGCTAATATTGATGATTCTTCTAATACTATATTTGAATATGAACCCTCAGAATGGCAATATAAAATTTTAGAAACATCAATAAAGTAAGTTTTATTGGTGGTTTTTATTACTATTTTTTTTGTCTCAGAATTTTTGTTTTGTTCTAAGTTTTGTAAGAGCTCTTTTAATTCATTTTCAGAGTCAATAGCTGATTCAGCTTTAACTAAAGCTTCCTTCAAATCATTGGGTTCAATAGGTTTTAATAAGTAGTCTAAGGCATTAAATTTAAATGCTTTTATAGCGTATTGATTGTAAGCGGTAATAAAAATGAGTTTAAAATTGATTTTATCTAATTGCTTTAAAAGTGTGAAACCTGTGCCGTCTTCCAATTCAATATCTAATAATACAATGTCAGGTTTGGTTGCTGTAATTACTTTTTTAGCTTCAATTATAGAAGGTGCTTCTCCTACAACCATGTAATTGCTACTAATTAAATTTAGTAGCTTACGAATTACTGCTCTAACATTGATTTCATCATCAACAATTACAATTTTTAACATTAGTATAGTTTTAATAAAATGATTACTTGAGTTCCTGTTTTATTTTCTGTCGGTTGAATAGAGAATAGTTTTTCTTCACCTAAACCTCTTAGTTTGAGTCTTTTTAAAAAGACATCAATAGCATGCTCTCTATCTTCAGAAGTTGAATTTTTAGTATAGCCGATACCATCATCAATAATTTCGAAACGTGTAAATTCTCCTTTTTCTGAAACAAACACTTGTAATAATCCCTTTCCTTTTTTTGATTTTAACCCGTGTTCTATAGCATTTTCGATAAAAGGCTGCAATAGCATGGGAGGTATCTGTACAAATGATGTGTCAATAGTTTTTTGAACGGTTATTTTATAATCAAACTTGTTTTCAAAACGCAATTGCTGTGTTTCAATATAATTTTTTAGGGCATCTAAATCTTCTTCTAAAGTAATAAATTTTTTGTTTACGAATTCGAAATTTTGCCGCACTAATTTGGCAAAACGAGAGAGGTAGGTACTCGATTTTAGAGGGTCATCATCTAAAAATGTGCTCTGTATAGCAGTTAATGCATTAAAAACAAAATGTGGATTCATTTGAGTGCGTAACATTTTTTGCTCTAAGCGTAATTTTTCACGTTCATATTTCAATTTTGAATTTTTATTTCTTTGTAGTAAAAACAATCCTAAAAATAAAAGTAACCCAGTAAATATTGTAAAAATGATTTTATTTTTATCATTATTGTTTCTTTCTTGCTTTAGTTCAGTTTCTCTTGCAATTAAATCGTACTGATTTTTAACTAGTTTAATTTTTTCTTTATTTTCTATAGAGGTAAGCAGTTCACTGATAGAGTCTCTTTTTTTTATATATAAAGATGAATCTTCAAAGTTTTTATCTTTAATAGAGGCTTCTAATAATACATTGTAAATTTCTTTTTGGATTGATAGCCTATTTGCTTGTTCTTCAATTTTTAATGCCTCAAAATATAATTTTTTGCATTTTTCTAATTTGTTATTCAATAAATAGACATATCCTAAATTTCGTAACGGACTGGAGTTTAGTCTATTAACTTCTTTGTTTAATTTTATTGCTTTTTGGTAATAGTCAATAGCACTCTCATAATCTTTGATTGTTTCTAATACATAACCTATATTATTATAGGTAGCAGCTAATTCATCTAATTCATTTATTTCTAATTGAATAACAGATGCTTGTTTGACGTATTCAAGAGCTTTATCTAAATTGTTGTTTTGAAATTCAGCATGTGATAAAGAATTTAGTGCTCTAGCTTCTCCTTTTTTATCTCCAATTTTTACAAAAATTTTAAGAGCTAGAGAAACATGTTCAAAGGCTTTATCTTTTTTTGAAAGAAAGGCATTGGAGTCACTCAATAACATATTTGTTTTGGCTATAAATTCTTGGTTGTTTTCTTTTTTAAAGTAAGTTAATGCTTTTTCTAAGCTGCCTATGGCTTCTATATTTTTTTCTAAATGGCCTAAAACTCTGCCTTTTTCAAAATATAATAGTCCGGTTTGATGGATGGTGAAGAAGTTAACTCTAGTTAAGCTATCTATTTTAAGTGTAGCTTTTCTGTAATCATTATCAGAAATAAATTCAATAAATTCATTGTCAGATAATGTAATAGTATCACTTGTTTTTTTATCACAACTTACTACTAAAACTAAAAAAAATATTAAAAAGAGATAATGAATAGGTTTCATCATTTATGCTTATTTTTTTTTATTGGTAATATGGAACAATCATATAATCAATTTCTTAGGTGACTTTATTTTTAGTCTGAATGTTTCGTTTTTAAAGATAGTTATTTACACCAATTTAAACATATAACGCCGTATAAAACAGTTTGTTTTTTACAATATTATCGTTAAAATAGTGTACCGTACTATGGCTATGCTAAAATATTTTGTCTCAATTTTGCAAAAAATAATAGCTATTTTATTTTACGACATCAAATATTTAAATTGGTATTATACAGCTACTAGTTTAACAATTACTGTAAAAAAACGAATTTTGTCTCTATTTAACTCTAAGCCACCATCCGTCTTTTCTGCACTAGCAAACATTGTAATTAGAAGATGATAATCAGCATTTATTTTTGTCAATTCAACATTTTTAATCTGTCCTCTTTTTCCGTTTTCAGGCTCCCATCCACAGCAAATAAATTTTAGCTTACCTAGACCATATTTTTTAATAAGATATTGTTCAACTTTCTCAGCTTCTTTACCAGAAACACGGTATTTGGCCTCAAGAATTAACTGTCCCTCTCCTTCTTTACACATTGTGAACTCTAATTCTTTAGGTTTTTCGCCATATTTCATGAATAGATCTCCGCATTTAACTGATTGAGAAAATACATTATGGCAAGTGAATAAAGCTATAAGGTAAAATAGAGGAACTACTTTTTTCATTCTAGTATTGTAGGTTTACATATTACTTAAAATAGCTTTTTTGTTTTCTGCATATTCAGCTTCAGAAATAAGTTCCATTTCAAACATTTCCTTTAATTTTTTAAGTCTTTTTATCGGATTGTCAGTTTGTTTTACTACATCATCTTTTTGGATTATTTCTTCTTTCTCGGTAGCTTCTTGCTGAACATCTAGTACTAGGTTTACATTATCAGATTTACTTTCCATAGACATTTCGCAACCATATTTATCTCTAAAAACATCATCTAATTCATCTGCTTTTAAAGCCAAACGAATCATGTTGTTTTTGATTTCATCTTTTTTTAGTGAGTAAATATCAGATAAATGCGTACGGTAAGAAAGGAAAATTTTATTTTCGTAAATACCTAATTGATACGGTGCAACTTGATTTGAAGTGACAAAGGTTAATAATTCTTCTAGATTCTCTTTTGGTACTCTATTCAAAGGAGAAGTTGCATATAAATAATTATTATTGACTACAAAAATACGTACTAACGCACTGCCTTGGTGAAATTCCCAAAAATCTCTCCCTGCTCTACATAACACAGGATTAATACCTAGTTCTTTTAAGCCTTCTTCTGTATAATTAGCAAAATGTGATTTTTCAAATTCTTCAAATACTGATTTATCAATATTATTACCACAATTTGAACAAAATTCACTTTCTTCTACAGTATAGCTGTCACAAGAATTACATTTTACACGATATTTTACATCATCAAAATTGTATTCATTTATTTGTTTGATAACATCGGTATGTTTAATACCAAAACCTACATTGTCAGCTTCAGTAAATTTAGAGGTTGTTACTCCTATCAAAACACCATTTTCATTGAGCATTGGCCCACCAGAATTCCCTGGATTTACTGCTGCATCTGTTTGGATAAAATTTCTTCCTTTCATGGGTTGATTAGGAGAAGAAACGATCCCTTCGGTTACTGTAAACGGCATTCCGAAAGGAAAACCATTTATAAAAATAGTTTGCAGATTTGAAACTTGGTTGTTTTCATCTAATTTAATAGTTCCTTTAGTTGTTTTTAGTTCTTCTACATGTAGAAAAGCCAAATCAACTTCAGGATTTACCATAGCAACTTTCGCTAAATATCTATTTTTGTGATGATCTTCTACTGCGACCATCTTACTGCCTTTTACCACATGATAATTGGTAATTAAAAAATCGTGATTTACCACTTTAAATCCAGTACCTGTACCGTCTGCAGTTATTATTTTATATATAGAATTTTTTGTGTTTTTCATTTTCTGTTTTTTTTAATCAGGGTTTCACTTGTTTCAATACCATAGCTTTAGTAATGGTGTATAGTGAAATTTTGACTTATTCTTGAAATTAGCTAAATAATTTTGAAAAGAAGCTTTTACTTTCTTTTTGGTTATTTTGATTGTTGATAGAACCACTTTGTAAGGCATAGAAAACTTTTGTTAGTTTTGGAGCTGCATCAGTAGGTGATAGACCAGCAACTTCTTCTAAAACATCTTCAATAGCTTTTTTGTAATGATCTTCTAAATTGTAATCATAAATTAGCTTTAATAAGTTGAATTGTAGATAATACGAGAGGTTAAAGCTACTTTCTTCTTTTTCATAACTTTGTACACGTTCTAAATTGTGTTTTAACCTGTCTGTGATAATTTGTGTAGAACTCCTCCAACGTAATGAAATAAATTGTTCACCATGATAT
>JAMONB010000192.1 GCA_027066745.1 Flavobacteriaceae bacterium | reverse complement strand
ACTCAAAGTTTTATTAAAAAATTGTTTGGAAAACTTTATGCAGACAAGGGTTATATCGGCAAAGAACTTATGTTAAACCTTTTTAATGATGGTGTGCATTTGATTACTCATATCAAAAATAACATGAAAAATTCCTTAATGACAATGAGAGATAAGATACTTTTAAGAAAAAGATCTGTGATTGAAACTGTAAATGATGAACTAAAAAACATGTGTCAAATTGAACATTCAAGACATAGAAGTGTTGGGAATTTTTTAACTAATCTAATTTCAGGGTTAATTGCATATTGCTTTTTCCCTAAAAAACCATCCATTAAATTTGAAACCAAAAAAACGAATCAATTAGTGCTTTTTTAACTCGAACTCAGGTTAATAGACAAATTGATGGGTATATCACAAAGGACAGAAGGTCATTAAATAAAATGATAAAACCGCTAGAACAATCACATAATTTAAAATTTGAGTTTATCGATTTGTCAGTTCCTTTAAATGAAAAGATAGGTAAATTGTTTTAGGTTTCATCATTGTTGGCCTTTTTCCATCAACAAATGACATTTAGTTAAAAATCTAAAAAAAATTCTTTTTTTGATCCAAATTTCACCATTAATTCTTTCGCTTCAATAGTATTAATTTCTATAGGTTTTAAAACAGGAGTTAGATTCTTGCTTGAGCCATTTCTTGTATTTATGCTAATTGTATCAATTGATAGATATTGTTTTGACTCTCCTTCTAAATAAAAAATCGAAATATTTGTATATTTATTTGCTAGCCCTCTATCCATATTAAATATAAGATCAATACCATTATCTTTAAGGTCAGAAATAATTTTATTGTTTGAATAAATAGCTGCAAAATTATATTCTAATCTAAATTTGGGATACCATTTATTTAACGTTTCAGAGAATGGATTTTGAGGAAACTTATTTGTATATGTTATTCCTATAAAAAACAAAATTAAAGCTTCAACAATCCATATTATTGTAAGTACATAACCTTTAACAAAAAGACCAGAAACACCAATACTCCAAGCCCCTATTCTATTTAATTCTGAGATGTTTGAAAAGAAGTAATTAGGGTAAATCCAATAATTTAAAAACTCAAAAAAAGTTGGTATTTTTTGTAAACCTAAGATTAGTAAGTATGCAATCCAATGTGAGTAATAAGTAACAATTAAACTAAAAATTATCAAAGAAAGTCTTGTTTTCCGTTCACGTATTTTTAATAACTTGGCCATAATCTGTAAAGAAATAGCCATTACAAACCCGAATCCAATAGTAATAAACCAATTAAAATAAATTATTGGAATAAGAGCTGTTAAACTATAGAGCCACCCTAAAAATAGAGATAACATTAAACATACAGCAAATGCTAACCCAATATTAATTGGATTTGAATTACCTATTGGTTTGTATTCAATAATTTTCATTACACACTTTCAAAACACTTAACCAATTTCTCAAAATCTTCTTTTGTATTGTATACATGTGGTGAAACACGTATTGCATTCCCCCGAAAAGAAACATAAATGTTTTGTTTTGAAAACTCGGCTTTTAGTTTGTCTAAATTGATTGTTTCTGGTAGGTAAATACCAAATAAATGTTGTGCTCTGTACTTATCTTCTTCTATAAAACAACCTATAGCTCTAAGTTTTTCAATAGCTTTTTCAGAAATCGTTTTACAATAGTCTTGAATTCTTTGAGGTTGCCATGTGTTTAGTTGCTCTATTGCTTTAATTAACATTGGTGTTAGGGTAAAATTACTCATTTCACCAACATTATAACGTCCTGCTTTAGGTTGATATTCAGGTTCATAATTTACCAAACCTCCAAAGTCTTCACTGTTTTTTCTGTTGATCCAGTTTTCTTCAATAGGAAGCCCATTTGCAAAAGTGTTTGAATAATATGCCAACCCTATAGAATAAGGTCCAAGCAACCATTTATAACCTGCACAAATTAAGGCATCAGGCTGTATTTCTTTTACAGAAAAGGGTAAAGCTCCAATACTTTGCGTACCGTCAATAATTAATAAAGCATTGTACATTTTAGTTTTTTTACGGATATTTTTTAAATCAAATAATGTTCCGTCTGCCCAATGAACGTGAGATATAGCAACTAGAGCTGTTTTATCTGAAATAGCATCTAAAATCGATTCATTCCAACCTTGCCCTCTACGGTTAAAAGCTATTGGAGCAGAAATAATTCGTATTCTTGCATTGTGTTGATCTGCTATTTTTTGCCAAGAATAAATATTGCTCGGAAATTGCTCTCCTACAACTAAAATCTCATCTTCAGTATTCAAGGTTATATTATTTGCTACCGTTGCAATACCATAAGATGCAGAAGGAATAATGGCTACATTTTGTGCATTGTCAATAGCTACTAATTTAGAAAATTCTAGTTTTAGTCTATTTGTATTCTCAAAAAAATCATCACCAGTAATTTCATACGGAAAACATTTTTTTGATACAGAAGCATGTCCAATTTCTTCAACGCTTTTTAAAAAAGGAGACATATAAGCTCCGTTAAGATATGTTACATTTTCTGGAAGTCTAAAGAGTTCTTTTTGATTTGTGAGCATTTCTAGATAATTTATGTTTAAAAAGATATTATAAAAAACTTAATTTTAACCCATTTATTTTAATGCTCTTTCAGGGCTTTCAAAATGATTGGTAATTACTATTTTAATCGAAAAGAATTCCTCTAGGCTCTGCCTTGAGGTTTCCGATTCACCTCTCCTTGGGAGGGGTCGAAACTGTAGAAAGGCAGTTTAGGGTGAGGTAAAACACCAAATTTCGATTTTTGACCCTAAGGTCATTACCTTAAATTTTTAAGCAATATACAATTAAATTCTTACCTTATAAAAATGAAAGTCAACCCTTACTTGTCCACAATGTAGACACAAAAAAGAAATGAAAATGCCAAGAAATGTTTGTAAATTTTTCTACGAATGAAAAAACTGTAATACTTTTTAAAACCAAAAAAAAGATGACTGTTGTCTATATTGTTCTGTAGCCTGCCCACCTATTCAAGAAAGTAAAGTCTAGTGCAATAGTATCAATTATTTTTATTTTAATATAGATTAATTTTATATGCTTAAAAGTATCTGTTCCAATTAAAAATGTACATTTGCCAACATGAGTAAATTATTATCCATACCATTATCTATATTAATTCTTTTTCAGAGTTTTAATATTCATATTGTGGAAGTTTTAAGACTCAACGAATTATTAGAGCATGCTCAACTACATAAAGAACGTTATGGAGATGGTGTTTTAACTTTCCTATCTAAACATTATGGAAGTTTAAAAAAGTCGCATGAAAAACAGCATCAAGAGGAAGAAAGAGAACACAATCATTTACCCATGCATCATGACTGTGGTACGCAAATAAGCATTTCTTTTGTTGTGTCAACACATTCTTTCTCTTTAGAAGACCCTAAACAAGATATAGATAGAACGGCTAATTTTTATTACCAAGATAAATTCTCCACCTTCGAAAAACAACAGGTTTTTCAACCCCCAAAACTAACATAGTTTTTACTGTCATTCAGAGCGAGTAAAACAAGTTTAATAATCTCTTTTTTAAATAGTTACTTCGATTTACCATTAATGACAGACCTCTTTAATTATTTATTAATTTTAGATTTCAGAATTTTAAAATTCTGAAATCTAAAGTCATAATCTAAAAAACTATGTTATCAAAAATTATACAATTTAGCATAAAAAACAAATTTATCGTATTCCTATTTACAAGTTTTGTAATCGGTTTCGGTATTTATGCACTCACACAAATACCAATTGGTGCCGTACCAGATGTTACCAATAATCAAGTACAAGTCATTACTACTTCTCAAAACCTTTCAACACAAGACATTGAACAGTTTATTACCTATCCCGTAGAATTAGAAATGTCTAATCTTCCTGGAGTTGAAGAAATCAGATCGGTTTCAAAATTCGGGCTATCAGTAGTAACCATTGTTTTTGAAGAAGGTATGGGTACTTATCTACCTAGACAGCTTATTGCAGAAAAATTAACGGCTGTACGAGAGAAAATTCCAGAAGGTTTTGGTTCTCCAGAAATGGGTCCTATCACCACAGGTTTAGGTGAAATTTATCAATATATTCTTGACACAAAAGAAGGGTATAAAGATAGGTATACTGCTACAGAATTGCGAACCATTCAAGATTGGATTGTAAAACGGCAACTTTCGGGTATCAAAGGTGTTGTTGAGGTAAATACTTGGGGCGGGTTTCTAAAGCAATACGAAGTTGCCATCAATACAGAAAGACTAAAAGCAATTGCTATTACTACTGCTGATATTTTTACTGCATTAGAAAAAAACAATAGTGTTGCTGGTGGAGGTTATATTGAAAAAGTGAACCAATCTTATTTTATTCGTGGAGAAGGGTTAATGACTTCTTTAGATGACATCAAAAATACAGTAGTTACCATTAGAGAAGGCACACCAATTTTAATAAAAGATATTGCCAATGTAGGTTTTGGTTCTGCAACAAGATTTGGAGCAATAACTGCCAATGGTGAAGGTGAAAAAGTGCTCGGACAGGTCATGATGCTAAAAGGAGCCAACTCTAAACAGGTTATTGAAGCTGTGAGAGCTCGTGTAAAATCTATAGAAAAATCATTGCCTGAAGGCGTGTATATTAACGGATTTTTAGATAGAAGTGAATTGATTGCTAAAACAACATTTACCGTTTATGAAAACCTTATTTTAGGAAGTTTAATTGTGATTTTTGTAGTTGTATTATTGTTAGGAAATTGGCGTTCAGGACTGGTCGTTGCTTCGGTTATTCCTTTAGCTTTACTCTTTACCTTATCATTAATGTATATTTTTGGAGTAGATGCTAATTTAATGAGTTTAGGAGCCATTGATTTCGGAATTATCATTGATGGTGCCGTTATTATTGTAGAATTTGTAGCATTTCAAATCACCTCCAAACGAAATGATTTTAACTCGCTTACTAAAATTCAAGCACAAGATGTTAGAGATGATATTACTTTTGGTGCGGCTTCTAAGATGATGTCTTCAGCTGTATTTGGACAATTAATTATTCTTATTGTTTTTATTCCTATCCTAACTTTAGGAGGTATCGAAGGTAAAATGTTTAAACCTATGGCAATGACCTTTAGTTTTGCTTTAATAGGAGCAATGATCTTTGGTTTAACCTATGTTCCTGTAATGGCATCATTATTTATAAAACCAACAGACTTATCAAATAAAAACATATCAGTACGTTTAATGCGATTTTTAACCAATATGTACGAGCCTGCTATTCGTTGGGCATTAAAAAGTAAACGTTTGGTTGTAGGAATAGGTGTTGGGGTCTTACTCATTTCATTTTATATTTTCTCTACTATGGGAGCAGAATTTGTTCCTACACTAGATGAAGGCGATTTTGTGATTCAACCTGTATTAAAAACAGGAACTTCTTTGAAAAAGACAGTTGAAACAACCACGCAGATAGAACAAATTTTAAAAGATAGTTTTCCAGAGGTAAAACAAGTAGTGAGTAGAATTGGTGCAGCTGAAGTACCTACGGACCCTATGTCTATGGAAGAAAGTGATGTTATTATTACATTACATCCTAAAGGAGAATGGACTTCTGCAACCACAAAAGATGAATTGGCAAATCGATTTAAAGAGGCATTGTCAATTATTCCAAATATGGAAGTAGAGTTTACACAACCTATAGAAATGCGTTTTAATGAATTGATTTCTGGAGTTCGCTCTGATATTGCGATAAAAATTTATGGTGAAGATTTAGATATACTTAATAAGAAAGCAAATGAAGTTAAAACTGTAATCTCAAATGTTGATGGAGCAGCAGATATAACGGTTGAAAAAACAGCAGGATTACCACAAATGAATGTAAAATTTAATAGAAGTAAGGTTGCTAGATATGGATTAAACATTGCCGATTTAAATGAGATGGTGGCTATGGGTTTTTCAGGTCATATCGCTGGAAGTATTTTTGAAGGAGAGAAAAAATTCGATTTGGTACTTCGTTTAGATAAGAGAAACAGGAAAGATATTTCTAATTTGCAAAACTTATTTGTCGATTTACCTACAGGAGGAAAAATACCTTTAAGTGAATTGGCAACCATTACTTATCAGAAAGGAGCTGCTAAAATTTCTAGAGACGACACAAAAAGACGGGTTGTTATTGGTGTTAATGTAAGAGATCGTGATTTGCAATCGGTTGTTAATGATATTAGACAAGTTATTGATAAAAAAGTTAAATTTCCTGTAGGCTATACCGTTACTTACGGTGGTCAATTTGAAAATTTAGAATCGGCTAAAGCACGGTTGGCTGTTGCTGTTCCTGTTGCTTTAATCTTAATTTTTATTTTGTTGTATTTTGCATTTAAATCAGTAAAAGAAGCTTTAATTATTTATTCTGCTATACCATTTGCTGCAGTTGGAGGAATTTTATTTTTATGGTTAAGAGGTTTGCCTTTTAGTATTTCTGCTGGCGTTGGGTTTATTGCCTTATTTGGGATTGCAGTATTGAATGGTATTGTATTGATAGAAGAGTTTAAGGAATTAAAACAAAAAGGGATGAAAACAGACGATGAATTGATTATTTTTGGAGCTAAGAGCCGTTTACGTGCGGTTTTGCTTACAGCATTGGCAGCAGCATTAGGTTTTTTACCCATGGCAATTTCTAATGGAGCAGGTGCAGAAGTACAACGACCACTTGCAACGGTAGTTATTGGTGGGTTAATTACTTCTACATTATTAACCCTACTCGTTTTACCAGTACTTTATGCTATTTTTGATAGTAAAAGAGAACGTAAAAGATTTCATCTTAAGAATAAAAAAGGAGCTGTAGTTTCTATTTTGCTATTGCTCTCTTTTGGGATACATGCTCAAACCCAATCACTTTCCTTAGAAGAATTACAGCAATTGGCATTAGAAAATAATACGCAATTAAAAGCTGCCTCTTTACATACAAAAAGAGCAAAAACATTAGTAAAATCGGCTTATAATTTTAATAAAACACAAGTATATTATGAACGAGAAAATGATATTATTGGAAACAATTCTGGTCAATTAGATTCTTATGGAATTTCTCAAAATTTTGCTTTTCCAACAGTGTATGGTGCACAACGTAAGGTAAAAAAAGCAGAGTTAGTTATAACCGACATTTCTTATGAGCTTCAAAAAATAAAGTTAGAGAAGGAGGTTACTTCTGCTTATTATCAATACCTATACATCAAAGAAAAAGAATGGGTTTATCAATATTTAGACAGCCTATATACACAATTTTCTCATAATGCAGAGCGGAGGTTTGAGTTAGGAGCCACTAATTATTTAGAAAAAATTACGGCTAAATCTACACAGCGGCAATTGCAAATGCAATACAAAAAAGCCAAGGAAGATGTTAGTCAAGCTCATATTCAACTACAGAAAGTAGTACAGTTAGATGATGATTTTACAGTAATTATCCGCCCTTTAGATAAAATAATTTTACAACCTGTTTCTCTAGAGAATAATAAAGGCTTAGCTTATTTTAAAGCTCAAGAGAAGTTGAGTACAACTCAAAAGAAACTAGAAAACAATAAGTTTTTACCCGATATAGGATTGGATTATAGCTATGGTGAAAATAATTTGTTTAGAGGGAACATCCGTATTTTTCAAGTAGGATTGAAAATACCTTTACTTTTTGGAGCTCAAAAAGCTAAAGTTAAGGCAAGTAAAATTGCACAAGAAATTCAAGCACAAGAAACAGACAACTTCAAGTTTGAATGGAAAGCCAAAGAGCAGCAATTACATTCTCAACTAAGTAAATTTAATGAAGCTGTTACTTATTATATAGAAGAAGGAGAGCAATTATCTAAAGAAATATTAAAAACAGCACAGTTGAGTTTTCAACATGGTGAGATTGACTTTTTTCAATATATACAGAGTATAGAGAATGGCTATAAAATAAAACTGAATTATTTAGAGAACTTAAATCAATACAACCAAACAGTTATCCAAATAAACACCTTAACATTAAAATAAATCTCTGTGAAACTCTGAGTGCCTCTGTGCCTCTTTGTGTAACAGCAAAATAGAAATAAAATGAAAAATATAAAATACACCATCCTGTTCATAGTACTAATACTAAGCTTTAGCAGTTGTAAAAAAGAATCAACTCCAGAAACGGAGGTTATAGAAACATCTGAACAAAACGGAATTTTAGTGACTAAAAAACAATTTGAAAACAGTAAAATGAAGTTAGGTACACTAACAAGACAAGCCTTTCCAGATATTGTAAAAACGACAGGAATGATTGATGTTCCACCACAAAGCAAAGCAGTTATCACTTCCTATTATGCAGGGAATGTAAAAAAATCAAGCTTACTTATTGGAGATAAAGTTAGAAAAGGACAAGCCTTAGTGACCATTGCCAATCCTGAATTTGTTGATATGCAACAAGAATATTTAGAAGTATCAGAGCAACTTCATTTTTTAAAGACGGAATACGAACGTCAAAAAACATTATTTGAAGAAAAAATAAGCTCTCAAAAGAATTACTTAAAAGCAAAGTCAACGTATGATAGAGCAAAATCAAGGTATAATGGTTTACGTAAAAAATTACAAATGCTTAATATCAATCCGTCATCTGTAGCACAAGGAAACATTACGTCAACAATTACCTTATTTTCTCCAATTAGTGGTAGTGTTACCAAAGTAAATGTAAGTAAAGGAACTTATGTGTCTCCTCAAGATATTGTTATGGAGGTTATAAATACTGATCATATTCATATTGAATTAACAGCTTTTGAAAAAGACGTTTTAAAAATTAAAAAAGAACAGCATATTACCTTTAAAATTCCTGAAGCTTCTGATAGTATTTATGTCGCTGAAGTACATTTGGTTGGAACTGCTATTGACGAAGAAACAAGAACAGTTAAAGTACATGGTCATCTACATGACGAGAGAAAACATAATTTTGCTGTAGGAATGTTTGTTGAAGCAGCAATTGAGGTAGCCACTATTGAAGGAGATGCTTTACCAGAAGAGGCTGTTATAGATGAAGGAAATCAAAAAGCTGTTTTAGTTTTGGAAGAGCAAAAAAACAATCAATATACATTTAAAACAGTTCATGTTAAAATAGGAAAAGTACAAGGAGGTTCTGTAGAAATATTGTCTAAAAACATAAAGCCTTCTGATAAAATTTTAATTAAAGGAGCTTATGATTTAGTAGAGTGAGAAGAAAGGTGAGATTTTTAGTACTAAAATAAAAATTTTTTAAAAAACGACTATCCCCGAAGCCTTCTTCCGTCGAAATGACTACATAAAGGTGTGACAGAGCTTAAGGGGATTTTTTCCAATGGCAGTTTATATTGCCACACAACTGTATGTTGTGTATAAAAATATTTTTAGACAAGACTAAATTTTTTATATTGTATACATAAAAAATGTACCTTTGTGGTATAATACACAAACACATGCTAAGTTTTTCAGAAGAGAATTATTTAAAGGCTATTTATCATATTGAACAATTGCAAACTGAAGGTGCTAGCACCAATACTGTTGCAAAAAAAATGCAAACTAAAGCATCTTCAGTTACAGATATGCTACAAAAATTAGCTGATAAACGTTTGGTGGTTTATAAAAAATACCAAGGAGCATTACTGTCTGCTAAAGGGAAAAAAATAGCTGCTTCGGTTATTCGTAAACATCGTCTTTGGGAAACCTTTTTAGTGAATAAACTTAATTTTTCTTGGGATGAAGTACATGATATTGCGGAGCAGTTAGAACATATCAAATCAGAAAAACTGATTGATAGTTTAGACGCCTTTTTAGAATTTCCTAGGGTTGATCCACATGGAGATCCTATTCCAGATAAGGATGGAAATATGACCAAACAAAAAAAGGTAATGCTCTCTACCTTAAAAGAAAATCAACAAAGTAAATTAGTGACTATTAAAGATTCTTCAGATAATTTTTTAAGGTATTTAGATAAAAAACAGATTGCTATAGGTAACACGATAAAAGTAATCGCTATCGAACCTTTTGATAAATCGATACAGGTTCAAATTGAAGGTAGAGAATTTATGATAACAGAAGAAGTAGCAGAGAATTTATTAGTAGAAATCCCATCCCTAACTCTTCCCAAAGTGAAGAGAACTAATTAAAATAAAACGTATATGTTAGATCAAGTAATTGCGTATTTAGAAAGTATAGACCCCATACTAGCAGCATTATATGCTACCTTATTCACTTGGGGATTAACTGCTTTGGGAGCATCATTAGTTTTCTTTTTTAAGAAAATGAATAGAGCTTTGTTTGATGGTATGCTTGGTTTTACAGGAGGTGTAATGGTTGCAGCTAGTTTTTGGAGTCTGTTAAATCCCGCTATAGAAATGAGTTCTGGTGAAGGTTTTATAAAAGTAATTCCTGCTGCTGTTGGTTTTTTCTTTGGTGCACTTTTCCTTTTTGGATTGGACAAAGTATTACCACATATACATGTCAATTTTAAAGAGGCTGAAGGCGTAAAAACGCCTTGGCATAAAACGACTTTATTGGTATTGGCCATTACCCTACATAATATTCCCGAAGGCTTGGCTGTAGGTGTGCTTTTTGGAGGTGTTGCTGCAGGCTTTGACGGTGCTACCATAGGAGGAGCGGTTGCGTTGGCTATTGGTATCGGACTCCAAAATTTTCCTGAAGGTTTTGCTGTAGCAATGCCGTTGAGAAGGCAAGGTGTTAGCCGATTTAAAAGTTTTTGGTACGGACAACTCTCAGCTGTAGTAGAGCCTATAGCTGCGGTATTAGGAGCTTGGGCAGTACTTTCTTTTCAGCCTATTTTACCTTATGCTTTGGCATTTGCTGCTGGTGCAATGATCTTTGTTGTGGTAGAAGAAGTTATACCAGAAACTCAACAAGATAAATATACCGATATCGCTACCATGGGTTTTATCGCTGGTTTTATTATTATGATGAGTATGGATGTTGGGTTGGGGTAATCTCTCCCTAGAAGATAGTTGAAAATTCACAAACAATTAATTTATGTCAATTTAATTCTTTTTCTTTTCTCTTTTTGACATTTCTATTTGAATAATTTCTTCACTTGTCGTGGTTATGTATTTTTCTCCAGCTTCTAATCTTATAACATTATCCTTTATATAAAATAATGGGTTTATATAGGCACATTCAGAAGTAAATAACCATTTGTATATCAGTAGAATAAGTTGTAAATTAGACAAAACAAACCCCGAAAAGGAGCCAAATCCTTAAA
>JAMONB010000191.1 GCA_027066745.1 Flavobacteriaceae bacterium | reverse complement strand
CGATTGCTTTTTCAGAAAATTATTTCTAGTTGTTACCAGGCATTTGACCGAAAAGAAAAAGTATTCTTAACTATTAAATCTTAATTTATGAAACTTACAGAACGATATACAAAAAAGACACCTAAGTTTTTTAGAACATTACGAAATATTGGAATTGCCTTGGCAGCTGCAGGAGGTGTAATTATTGCAGCTCCAATTTCATTACCTACCATTGTTGTTACAGTTGCTACTTATATGACCGTTGCAGGCACTGTGGCTACAGCAGTAAGCCAAGCGGTTGTGGCTGACGAAAACAAAGATGAAAACTAATACTTAGATGTGGCAAAATGATTTACAATTAAAATCTGGTGTTTTTGGGGGAACGTTGCTTTCTACAGTTCTAAATATTAGCCTACACGATGTGTTTTTTACTGTTGTAATGGCTGTTATTGGAGCTGTAGTTAGTTTTTTTGTGTCGTATATTTTGAAGAGGTTGTTTTCGGATAAAAATTGAATGGTTAGTGTATGAGCAGTAGCGGATTAAAAACCCTATTCCTTATTTTTTTCTCAAAATTAAAAAGAATTTTACGGTACTGGAAAATACAAAACCAACTTTGAGGTTTACAATTAGCCATTTTGTTTATACATATTGTTAGTTATTCTATGGACAGATGATATAAAATAAGAGTAGAATAAATATGTCTTCTTGTATTCTAAAATATTTTGTAAAATAGAAATTTGAAAAAAATTTATTTTTATTTTGTGCTTATAAATTATTTAATTTAAAAACAAGGATATCATTACTTTATGTTTATGAAAAATGAATTACAAGTTGGAACTAGAAAGGAGAGATATTAGAAATTAAACCATTTTTGACATAAATATTGAACATCATACCAATTTTGTATTTTCCGTTCGGTGCTATTCCATTATTTAAAAAAGCTCTATCTCTGTAATATGGGTGTTTATTAGCGTAAACCTCTATTTCTAATCTTCCTTGGCTACATTCGTATTTTTTTAACATCTTATTTTTATTTAATGTGATATCCACAGAATCTGTAATGCTTATGTAATCTTTTAATTGTTCTATGTTTGGATTTTTATATCTAATATTAAGAAATGTTATGACATCATCTATTGAATTTATTTCTTTGGTGAATCTTGTTTCGTTCACTAAAAATGCATATTCCTGTTTCCCGTCAATTTTTAATGCTAAAATATTGTCATCAAAAAAACCGATTTTAAATAAGTAATTTTCACCTTTTATTTCAATAATAAGAGATTCACTTCCAAGGTGCTCCCATTTAGCTTTATTAATTCTCCCGTTTATTGAAATTAATAAATCGTTATTAGACCTGAATATATAAACGGATTTAGAGTTCTCAATTTCATCAATAAGTACCCAATGTTGGTTATTAAGTAATGATAAATCATCTATCTTTTTTGAAAATCTTTTAATTTTTGGTATTATTTCTGCTAAGTATGTTTTCATTTTCTTTTATTAAAATTGCTTTATAAAGGTATAAGTGTAGATTATGGTTTTTAATATAATTACTGACAACAATGGGTTTTTATAAGATTTGTGCTACTAGAAAATCGGAGGTTTTTCTACAAGAACAAATCGATTTGTTAAGTATTAGTTGTTTCAATTTTTGTTTAAAAGTAATCACAAATTTTATGAGTTTCTGTAGATAGGTTTTAATCATTTAAATATATTTTTTAATTCATCCATTTCATAATCATTTAATACTGTTTTCCATATTTCGTTCACTTGCCATAATCCACTTTCTTTTATTTTTCTTTTTGGAGAATAATTACCTAACCAATTTTTACTTGGAAAACTATCGGGGCATAAAGAAAATGTGGAAATCAGTTTTTTTTCATAATATAATCGTTCATCTTTATTTTCAATTTCAAAAACTACAAATGAAAAGTTCTTTTGAATAATGTTTGTCACTTGTTTTTCTACATTATTTTTTTGTTCAATATTTATTCTGTGATTTAGCTTATCTCTTGCATTTTTTGAAGTTAGATCAATGTCCCATAATTCTAAGAACTTATCATTCTCTTTGTTCAAAATAGCTCGTCCAATATTTTTTCGAAAAATGCTCCTATCTTTATTTTCTTTAATAAAATGTTCAATTAATCTTGATGGTAATTTATTAAATCCTGTATGACTTCCAACCCTAACAACTCTATCATATTGCTTATAAATTTCTCCTTTTTCAAATAGGAAATAAATTCCATTATTTGGAATTTGACTTTTATCAAAAGGGAATGAATATCTTTTTAGTTTATTCAACCACTCATAAAGTTTATCACATTTAGTTTTCATATGTATTCTCTTTTAACCATTTTAATTGCATTCCAAATCCTTTCCCTTTCATTGGGATTTTGTAATTTTTCAGCTTATCTAGCAAAAATTCTCTATACTTTATCCCTGCTAAAAAAATAAATTCATCTTTTCCTATATCCGTTTTTCTTGTTAGTTCTGCAATTACTTTTTTAGACCATTCGACTCTATCATTTTTTTTCATATTATTTAGAGTTTTCTCATAAGGTTCAATTTCATTATCCAATTCAACCAATCCATATTTTGCTGATAAGATAAAAATCAAATCAGGTTTTATAGATTTTGCATATTTGAGATTTTTCTTAAATAAGTCACTCGTATATAAAAATTCAGCTTTTGCTTTCTGGTTTAATTTTGTTTTTACACAGGAAATTAATACAATTTTTTTCATTTTTCATTTTTTTCATTTAATAGAAACTCACCTACAATTTGTTATATCATTCAAAAAAAACCGTTTATTATTTATGGTTTTTGGATAGATATTAGTTACGGTTACTTCTGTTGATATAATGATTAGCAATTTTATTTCAAGTACTAATTTAATAAAAAACAGCATATAATTTATGAACGTTCCTAATTTATATTGATTATTGATATAAAATGATTTAGTTTCATAAGCAAAATTATTAGTTAAGCTGAGGGTGAAACTTCATAGATTATTTTAAAAGAAAAAGAAAAAAAAGAAAGCATTTGTATTTGTTAGCGTGGCTAAGGCTGTCAAGGTTTTTGAGAAAAATACAACCGCTGTTTTTTATTTTATTAGAAACGAAGTAAATTTAAGGTGGAGATTTTTTTCAAAACCCATAGGGCTTGACCTTTATAGCCTTATGCGGCTGGTGGAGGTAGCGGTTTATTTTTGCTATCTTTTTTTTATTTATAATATTATTACTTCAGCCAAAAAATTAGTTGATTACTTTTTTTTAATTTTGAATTGCATAGTTGATAAAAACCTAATTTTGTAGAAATCAGAAACAATGAAAATTTTGAAATTACATCAAACGAATACGCTAGAAATTTTTACAGCTGATACTTCTACAAGTGTTAGTTTGCCTTTGGTTGATAGTGGTATTAGTGCAGGATTTCCTAGTCCGGCGGATGATTTTTTGGATATTTCAATAGATTTAAACAAAGAATTGGTAAAGAATCCGAGTACCACTTTTTACGGAAGAGTAAAAGGAGATAGTATGATAAATGCAGGCCTTAATGATGGAGATTTGCTGATTATTGATAAGAGCTTGGAACCTGTAAATGATAAAATTGCAGTCTGCTTTATTGATGGTGAATTTACAGTTAAGCGCATAAAAATTGAAAAAGATATTGTGTGGTTAGTCGCAGAAAATGAGAACTACAAACCTATAAAAGTTACTTCAGACAACGAATTTTTAATCTGGGGAATTGTTACTACTGTTATAAAAACTGTTTAGATGTACGCATTGGTTGATTGTAATAATTTTTACGCTTCTTGTGAACGTGTTTTTCGACCTAATTTAAGGGGACAGCCTATTGTGGTTTTGTCGAATAATGACGGTTGCGTAATTGCGAGAAGTAATGAAGCTAAGGTATTAGGTGTACCTATGGGAGCACCTGCATTTAAGTTTAAGCAACTCTTCATAAAAAATAACATACACGTATTTTCTTCAAATTATGCACTGTATGGCGATATGAGTCATAGAGTAATGACATTGCTTTCAGACTTTACACCCGACATTGAAATTTATAGTATTGACGAAGCTTTTTTACAGTTTAAAGGATTTGATTTATTTGAATTACAAGCTTATGCTGAAACGATTAAAAAGACTGTTGACAAAGGAACAGGAATTCCGATAAGTATTGGAATTGCACCTACCAAGGCATTGTCGAAAGTAGCAAATAGAATTGCTAAAAAGTTTCCGAAAGAAACAGGAGGTGTTTATGTCATAGATTCAGAAGATAAAAGAATTAAAGCATTGAAGTGGTTGGCTGTTGGTGACATTTGGGGTATAGGCAGCAAACATCGTAAGCGTTTAAATACTTACAAGGTTTTTACTGCGTATGATTTTATTGAACTACACGATGATTGGGTACGAAAGCATTTGAGTGTTGTAGGTCTACGATTGAAACACGAATTAGAAGGAAAACCTACGTTGGGTTTAGAAACTGTTCAAACCAAAAAAGCAATTGCAACAACACGTACTTTTGATAGGATGCATACAGATTTTGAAAGTATCAAAGAACGTGTAAGTACTTTTGCGGTGAGTTGTGCCGAAAAGTTACGTAAGCAAGGAAGTTGTTGTACTGTAGTTATGGTTTTTTTACACACCAATTGGCATCGAAAGGATTTGCCACAGTACAGTAAAAATATTGTTGTAAAAACACATTACCCAACGAATTCGAGTATTGATTTGATACAATATGCAGTACAAGGATTGGAACATCTTTTTAAAGAGGGCTATCAATATAAAAAAGCAGGAGTACTAGTTATGGGTATTACCCCAGAAAATTCCAAACAGTTTTCGTTGTTTTCAGCTGAGAATCCGAAACACTTGCCTTTAATGAAAACCATTGATCGTTTGAATAAAAGTATAGGGCAAAATAAAGTGAAGTTTGCTTCACAAGATTTGGGTAGGATGTGGAAAATGAAACAAGAACGATTGTCGCCTAGATATACGACAAAATTAGATGAGGTTATTGAGGTTTATTGAAACGGGTTAGGCTAGGAGTGTGATTGCAAAATCGTAATTTTCCGATGTTTGTCGTTTGTTAGTAAAGTTAGTTGGATTTCTCTAATCATTTTAATTTAGCAATTTTTTTAGCCATTGTAGCAAGTGTTTTCTTTTATTTCGAATTTATAGTTTCATAATAATTGAATATTTAATTAAACGTGTAATATTTATGGATTTATTCCTATTAATTTTTTTAATCAAGTTGTTGTAACTTGAAATAAATATCTTTTGAAAATTATTATTAGTAAATTATATTATTCTATAAAAAAATAAATTAAAATTGGTATGGAAGGTTTAAATCTTGAGCAATTACAATTAGTGGCATTGTTTTTAGAAATAATTGGGATAACGTTAACTTTTTTAGATGTTTTTAAACATGATGTTTTAGAGCAATTTATTTTAAGTTACAATAAATTTATCAAATGGTCTGGAATATATGTTTTTGAGTATGGAACTAAGGATCCGGAAGATTCGTTAAGCTTAATTAAAGGGATTTGCCAATTTGTAAGTGGAGTAATTGTTTTTATTTATATTGATTTGGGTAATGGTTTTTTATGGATTATACTTGAATATTTTGCTGCTGCTACGTTAGGACTGTTAATTGGTGCATTGATTCATATTTTAATTGCTTCTGTATTTGGTATTTTATCAAGTGTATTAGAAATTCTTGGAAAGGGTAAAATTTATTCTGGTTTTGGAATTTTGCTTTCGTTATGTGGAATTACTATAGAGATTATTCAGGTATACGTGAGTTCATTTAAATGGGTTATTTGGGTAATTTTATTATTCTTTATATATCTTATTTGGGCAATATCAATTTTTCAAAAAGACAAAAATAATCCTTGGGATAAAAAATAATAATTAACTCTTAAAAGAAATTTTATTCAGATTTAATTTTATAGTCAACCTATTTTAGGAAGAGACCATCAGCGGGTGTGTTCGTTAAGAAACATGGTTTACACAAGTTAAACGGGCTTTTATAAGATTTGTGCGACTGAAAAATTGGAGATTTCCAGTGGTAGCAAATCGTTTGTTTAATGTTTGTCGGTTCATTATTTAGTTTAAATGTAAGCATAAATTTTATGAGGTGTTGGCAACTGGCAATTTAAAATGTGAGCATACTTACATCGCCTTTAGAATCTATTTTAATAAAAGTTGGAGTTTCTTTATCTAATACAAAAGTATATTTACTAGGTAGATCTCTATTAATGTCAATTGTTTTGTTCAAATTTTCATTGAAAAAAATATATATTTTCATATAAAGTTTATCTCTCCATAAAAATGTTTTTTTATTAAAGTTTTGTTCTCCAAAAATATGCACGAAGTTTTTATTTCTTTCGTTTATTTGAGAGTTAAAAACTCATTAAACTCTCCCTCTAAATTTGTTTTTTTAATTAATGTATTCAATAATAATTAAGCAATATTCTCCTTTCATCTCAATTTTATAAGTTAAATTTTCAAGTTCAGAGTCTTTCCATTGTCTATAACCTATTTCAACATGAATACTTCTAAAGAAATTAACATATGTATTTGTTTCAGTTGCAGGTTCTATTATTACCATTTTATTAGCTATTTCTGTTCCTCCATAAAGTATGCCAAAAAAATATATTTCCATCTGTGTGTATTTACCACTTGCCTTTGTTTGTCTTTCATTTTCATAAGTTATAAATCTTACTCCTTTTTCAGTAGTACCAGATGTATAATTATGACCTTTCTCATTAATAATGTCAGCACGGCTTATATTAAGTTGAGCATTAACTGAATTTAGCCCTAAGAAAATGATTATTATCAATCCTGCGGTTTTTTTAATTTTTGTTTTCATATTTTTTTGTTGTTTAGCTTGTTTCCAGCGGTTTGGCTATGCTATATCTTCATCTATACTTCCAATTAAATAAAAATTATTTTCAAGACATAATTGAGTCAATTTGGGAATACTAATTGGAATTAATTGAAAAAAAGAAAGATCATTGTTAATTAGGGTACTTTTCCCATTATAAAATTGGTGTCTTTTATAAATTTTTTTAAGTCTAAAATATATTTTTCCATATTTAAGTGTGTCAACTTGGAAATAATCTTTATTGACCTTGTTTAAAATTAAAGGAACTACCTCATTTTTATTAATGGCATCGAATAAATATTTTTCTTTGGCTTGAGATAAATTTTTAGATTGAAGTACCCACATTCCAGGAGAATAAACTCCATTTTCTAATTCGTTTGGAAAAATTAAACCTTCTTCTACATTAGAGTAGGATAAATAAAATATTTTATCCATTAAAGTATTGTTTTAATAACTAGACTACTATTAACCAAATTTTCGGCAGAATCACTTTCAATTTTAATTTGATTAAAATTTGGTATATTCTTCCCTACAATTGGTGCCCAAACTAAATTTTCGTTAAATAAAAATGTTTTAGTTTGATTTCTTATTTTAATCTTTCTTCGGTACAAGTTAGTCTCCATATAATTCAAGCAAAGTGGTTTTTGAAGAATAATGTCATCATCATTTATTTCTAATTTTACCACTGCTTTATTTTTTTTATATCTATGCCAAGCCCAATTAAATGCTTGATGTGGTAAGTCTCCAATATAAAAACCTTTTCCCAACTCACCACCACCAAGATTTACATCAATTTTCCCTTTTTTGATTTTTTTTGCATAAAGTTTATTTGTTCCGTGAAATAAATTCATATTAAATTTTTTGTTTTCTCATTTTTTTATAAAGAAGTACCAATCCTAAATAGCATCAAAACTATTTTTATTACAACTTAAAACAACTAAATACAATAGTAAAATCGGAATAATTCTTTTCATAATTAACATATTATTTTTTTTTTGCTTGTTGCCAACTTGTTATATAAAACTATTAATTTTTTTTTATTCCTTTAATTTAAGGAATTACAACTGTAATTTATAAAGTCATTGGTTTGCAATTTTTTTAAAACACTAATTTAATAAAAAAAAGAGTGTAATTTATGGGGTTTCTTAATTTAGAATGATTATTGAAGTGAAATGATAAAGTTTGGTATGGTAAGAACCTGTCAAAATGATGATAACACTCTGTAGAATCGATTGTCGCCAAGATATATAACCAAGATTTCATAAATTATTGCTGTTTATTGAAACGGTTTGTGTAAGATTTCGTTGCGTGGTTAAGCAACTAATTTACAAAATTTAACCGACTTGAAAATCCGACAGGATTTTCGTAAATAAGCCAAAACCAAGCAATGAATTTTACACGGTGTTGTGCTTTCGTGCTTTATTCAAAGTCTTTAATATTAATATTTTCAAGTTGTTCGGTTATCAATTTGGCATTTATTTTCCTCCCAAATTCCTTAACATTATCTCCTGCATAAGGGTCAATTATAAAAGTTTTTTTATTTTTGAAATCAAAATGTTCTAAAATAATGTTGTTGACTTCATCGTCTTTTGCTCCGTAACCAATTATTATCAATTTGTCAGCATTTTTCAAATTTTCTTTAAATAATTGGAATAGTTTTTTAAATAACAAAGGTTCAGCGTAGCGCTGAATTTTAGAGGTGGTTCCTGTTAAAAAATCAGGATGATAATTAATCCAACAGTTTTCGTATTCCAATACACTTATTTTGTTTTTAATTTCCTTATATAAATCAGTACTTCCTATGTCATATCTTGATTTTATATAGGTTTCTGGAGATAGTTGTCCCTTTTCATTGCGATAATACAATTGGTAATCCAAACTGCCGTGAAGTTTATATAAACGAAGGTTGCCAAAATATTTTCCAGTATATCTTTGAAGTCTTACCATATATTTTCTGTCTTTTACTGTAAGTTTTCCAAAATATGGCGAACCTAGTTCTTCAAAGCCATTACTTAATCTTCCTTCTAAAAAAGATGTGTTATTAAATCTTTCAAAAAATAAATCATGATTAAGTGTATGGATATTTAAAATTGAGTTTATAGACAATTCCTTAATGCTTTTCATAATACCAGTATAGCCATGAAAATTATCATCGATTATGAAAGGTAAATTATCATAATATGAATTATCATATTTATCCTTTAAATAGTGTGATACTAGCTGTGTGTAAACATTTTTTAAACCACTTTTTAAAGAGTTTAGAGATGTTGTATCACTTAAAAAGGGTTTAGCAATATCTTCTATATTTTTATCATTTTCAATTTCATCAACTATATAATCATAAAATTCTTCATAGTCAAAGTATCCTTTTTCCTTTTCAAAATGAAGTATTAATTTATGGCAAAATTCAAATTCTATATCATAACTTGTTCTGTATCCAAAGTCTGGTTTACTGCCGTCTATACTAATAGCCAAATCACCACTTGGTGCAAATGCAAAATTATCATCGATTGATTTTATTAGCAAATCATTAAGTTGGTTTCCGATTGGATATCCCATTGGTGCAGAAAAACCAGCACCCAGTAAAATTGAAATATTTCCATCCATATTCGGTTTAATTATTTGTCTAATATGCTTTTTCAAAAAAGCACAAATTACAATACAGTATTTCCGAATCATTCTGTTTCAATTATATAAACAAACTTGTTAATAATTTGAACTTGTGATGCTAAACTTTTACCTTTTAATGTGTTAATAGTTGGTAATTTTGGTGAAATATTTAAAAGTTCAATCAAGTTAAGAAGATAACTTGCTTTTACTGCATATGAAGCATTTTCCGCAATTGTAAGTTTTGCATTTATAATGCCAATTACATTGCCGTTGCTGTCAAATAAAGGTCCGCCACTATTTCCAGATTGAACAGGTGCCGAAACTTGATAAGATGTTATATCTCCCTGAAACCCTGTCTTTGAACTGATTATTCCATTTGTTAGTTTAATTTCATCACCCATTATTGCTCTTAATGGATATCCCAAGGCAAAAATGTTTTCACCAACATTAGAAAGTTTTGTTTTTAGTAGATAAGGTATTGTACCCAATGTTGTAAAACTAGAATCATCAATTTGAATTAGAGCAAGGTCGTTATTCTTATCTGACACAAGAATTTTTGCATTATAAGACTTATTGAAATCAGAATTTATACCTTTTACTAAAATAATTTTAGCACCATCAATAACATGATGATTTGTAGCGATTATTCCATTTGAAGAAATTCCAAAACCTGTACCTGATGAAGGCTGCGTAACCTTGTAATCATTTATGTCAGGATAAATTTTTATCCACTCTTGCTCATAAATCAACTTCAGATTAATTGAAGTGTATGTAGTTTCTTGAGCTCTGCTTTTAAGTTCCTCAATAGGAACTTCATATGAAAATTTCAATAATCCAGCTCCAGTTAAAACTGCATTTGCTTTTGAAGTAGAATTTGACTTTTTATAATAATTCTCCATTAAATAGATACCTTGTGAAGCTGTGTTTATAAATGTCATTCCAGTTTTATTGTTTCCAATTTCATAGGTCATATACTTATTCCCTTCTTTGAATATTGCAAAAGTAGCTGCTTGAGGTCTATATTCAGTACTAATCAAATTATTATAGCTATCGTAAAATTTAACTGTGTTGCTATTACTCCAAATACCTTCTAAAGGGTCTAAACCTAGAATCTTGTTTTTAAAGAAGTTTTCCCATTGTGATTGTGTATTAACTGATTGAGCAATGGAATTGATTGTTCCAATGAAGAATAAAATAGAAATAAATATAATTTTTCTCATAACTATTATTTTAATGTTTCTCTCTTCTCATGAAGCACAACTTGTTATATAAAACTATTACAAACTTTTATCCATTTATTTTAAGGGATCATAACTGTATTTTTATAAAGTCATTGGTTTGCAATTTTTTTAAAGATACTAATTTAATTAAAAAAGGACTGTAATTTATGGGGTTTCTTAATTTAGAATGATTATTGAAGTGAAATGATAAAGTTTGGTATGGTAAGATACCCAGCCAAGCTGAGAGTGACATTTCGCAGATTATTTATACACCAAACATTAATAAAGCTATTATGGAAAATCCTTTTGAAATTATCATTGAAAAATTAATGACCATTGAGATGAAATTGAATACAATGGAAAGTAGACTCAATTCTAATAGTCAATACTTGATTGATACTGAAGTGATGAGTTTGAATCAACTTTGTGAATACTATGAATTCACAAAAAGTTTTGTTTATAAGAAGACATCTACACGAGAAATTCCACATTATAAAAAAGGTAAGAAATTGTTTTTCAAAAAAGTAGAAATTGAAACCTGGTTATTTAAAAATAAAGTAAAAACTATGGAAGATTTGCAGCGTGAAGCGACTAAATATTCAATACAAAAAAGAAAATAAAGCAGGTTATCGCAAGCAAAAATGCGGTAGCATTTAGGCGAGCCGCCAGCGAGTTGAACGAGGGTGTTGTGGTGATAGCACGTTGCCATCGGCATAAGTGCGTGCAACAACTACGTGGTACACGCAAGGTTGGTCGGAGTTTTTGAAGCTGAGGGAAAGGCAAGGGCAATATATTGAGTGGTTATTCTTTACTTTATGTTCATTTTGCCTTGATGCAAAACGAACCAAAAAATCAAGACTTATTAAAATAGCTTTGAATACTACGTTATCTCACTTTCGCACCCAGACCGCTACGCTCTTTGGGTTGCTCAGACGTTTCAATAACTTGTATTACTACAGCAATTTTAATAGGTCGTTTTGGTGAGTTGGGTTTTTAAGAATATGTTGTTTTATATGTGTTATTTAGACGAAATATATTGCTCTTGTGCGCGTTTGCAATATGTAATAATCCGTTGTAAAGTTTTAGTTCAAATGTTTTTTGATTGGCATAAATCACCTAATTATTTGGATGTTGATTGTTACTTGCAACGGTTATTTTATATGCAAAATGGATGCCTTCAAAAACTGTGACAACCGTTAGTTTACAGGTGGGTTTTTCAGTTGTTGTTATTTATAAAAGATTGATTTTATGGTGATTTATACTGTTCTTGATGTTCTACAAATAGAACCTGTGAACGTAGCCCGAAGTGAGCAGCAGGCGAGCCAAAATTGTTTAATAGCGGTTTGCCCTTAACTGTATTCTTGCGAAGCAAAACCTTAGAAGATTTTAAGGGCAAAATGAGCTATGCGTGAGGAATGCGTGGAATGTGTGAAGTAAAATAAATAAATAGTGCTAAATGAGGCGTGTCAACGAATTAGTGCTATTTATGGTATATGCAAGGCTTATGAAACTATGGATAAGTTATAATGATGAGATTTCTCGACTGCGCTCGAAATGACATTTGAATTTGTGAATTGCCTTGCAGGTATATTTTATGGAACAAAATGGAGCGTATGACGAACACCTTATAACCTGCTAGAATGTTTGTTGTTTTGTTGCCATTATTCTTATGGAAACGGATTTAAATTGGTGCTATTCTAAAACAGATTGCTTCACTATGTTTGTATGACTTCTCTCTTTCTCCTCGTCTGTGTGTGAGGTGTTATTTAGAAGATATTTGAATTAAGGATTAGCTAATAGGTTTGCAATTACTTTTACCATCATCTCTTTTTCATTTGGATTACTTTGAGCAATCATTAATTTTAAAGCTACTAAGGTACTATCAACTATTGTTTTTATGCCATTTGATTGATGTAAAAGACTGTTTCTTTCTAAAAACCATACGAATAAAAATGCTGTAATTCTTTTATTTCTATCGGTAAACAAATGATTTTTAACCATTTTTATTTATTCAAAATGATTAAAATTAATACGACACTGATTGACGTTCTATAAATGTAATTTGCCTTTAAATCTAAATTATATAAACATGATAAAAAAAGAAATAAATATCCATCACCTACAAACAAACTCATTTAATTTAGTTCAAACCACTGAAAAAATGAAATTATCAGAAGTTTGTAGAAGTAATAATCCAAATGAAATAGTTCCAATGAAACTATTTATGGCTCATTTTAATACTATTCCTAATTATTTTAGTGAAATAGAAATAAATTGTAAAAAAGCGCATAGATGGTTTTTAGAAAATTATAAAAAGGCAATTGTAGATATTTATTATAATAAACGCTATTTTAATAAAAATAAGAATGCTGACTATGAAGATGTCTTTTATTTTTTATATGAAGATTTAATTGTCAATTTCGATTTGAATCAATCATTAGTAAGATTATTATTTAGAAAAACGGATATATCAATTGTAGATAACATTGTGAATGGTATTAAAAAATTTAAAAAAAGAAAAAAGTTTAAACCTCAAATTTCATTGTTAGTTCATACAAGAGAAGGAATAGGAATAACTACATTAGAAATTCCAATATCTGATTTAGATATTAATGAAAATTATAATGATGATTTTATTCCAGTTCACGATACTATTTTAAAAAAATTATCGAAGAAAAATAGTAAAGGATTGGTGCTACTTCACGGAAAACCAGGAACAGGGAAAACTTCCTACATTCGATATTTGATTACTAAATTAAAAAAGAATGTTATATTCTTGCCTCCAAGTATGGCAACAGCGTTAACTAATCCTGATTTGATTCCAACTTTAATTGATAATCCTAATTCGATATTTGTAATTGAAGATGCTGAAAACATTGTTTTAGATAGAGAAAGTAACGGGAATTCTTCTGTTTCTGCATTGTTAAATATTTCTGATGGGTTACTTTCAGATTGTTTAAATATTCAAATTATTTGTTCCTTTAATACCGATGTGTCTAGAATTGATAATGCATTATTAAGAAAAGGGAGATTGATAGCTAAGTATGATTTTCAAGATTTAGTTGTTGAAAAAGCTGGTAAACTTTCGCGAAAATTAGGGTTTGATACTATTGTAACTACTTCTATGCCTTTATCTGCTATTTACAATCAGGATGATCAAGATTTTCATAAAACTAGGAAGTTAAATCCGATTGGTTTTCAAGCAAGAAATGTTGGGTAACTATTTTTAAAATTAATATCGATCGAACGTATTTTTAAGTGTTTGTTTTATTTTCTCTTTTAGTTCCATAGGTTCTAAAACAACCGCTTCATCTCCAATTTTTAGAATTTGTGTAATAAATTCATAATTAGGTACTAAGAAAAAATCTACAAAATATTGTCCTTTGTCATTTTTAGAATGAATTACCTGTGAATGGTGGATAGGTAAACTTTCCATATATTTAATATGAAGTCCGTCCACAAGTATTCTAACATTAATTGGTTTGTTGTTCTGAAAATCTAATCCTATGATATTCTCAAAACCTTCTAATTGTGATTTATATAAACTTCTTTTTAATTTAGATAGTTTCCCTAAATTTAATTCAGTAATCCTATCAATACCAAAGGTTCTAATTTCCTCCATTCCTTCTGGAATACCTATAACGTACCATCTATTTTCAAATTCCTTCAGTAATAAAGGTGTTATTTCATATTGCTTAAAGGTGTTCATTGCAAAATTTTCGTGGGTGAAACGAATTTTTCTATTTTGGGAGATTGCAATTAAAATTGGTTTTAAATTTTCAATTCTTTTAAAGTTTTTGGAATCGTCAAATGAAACAAAATTCAATATTTTATTACTGTTTATTAAGCTTTCACTAAATATATCAGCGATGGTTGTAATCTCCAAAAATTTAAAGAAAGATTGTACTTTAACGCTTTTTTCTTCATCTATGTAATAGCCATTATGTTCTTTTGTATAGACTATTTCTAACCCAAAATCAGATCGAATACGCTCAATATCTCTTTCTAAAGTTCTACTTGATATTAAAAAGTCTTTGTCAGTTAAAAATTCTAAAATTTTAGCTTTTGAAGTATTCGGGTAGTCATAAATAAATTGTATGATATTCTGTATTCTTCTAGAAATAACGTGTGTTGCCATATAAATAATTTATAATCTAATGTTAAAGATAGTCAAAGCTTGTCGTACTAACAATTTTATTTATACGACATTAGTTGTCGAACATCAATTCTAAATTTGTAATTGGTTTTGTAAAGTATCCATTAATAATCTATTGAATATGAATTTCCCAAAGATTAACAATCTAAAAGTTACCTATTACTATGTATGTATGGCCTTAACCATTGAAAGTTTTGACGAACAACTATTTGGGCGTAAATATTATTTTGTGAAATATGAAGATCTTTCAGAAGCTATTTTTTTAACTACGAATGAATTAGATTCAACCTATAATGAACGTATTATTGACGAGGAATTTAGGTGGATTCCAGACTTTAAAATGCTGCTTGACGATTTTGAAAATTCAGAAATTAAAAACCTTATTAATGACACAAGATTTACGGGGCCTCCTTTTTATATTTATTATGATATTATTGAAATTGAGGATGTTTTAAAACCAATAATTTTAGAACATTTGAATGAACGTATTGCTGGATATACAGCTGTAGATTTTAGTAAAAAAGAACAAAAACAATTAAAAGTTTGGCTTGAATATCTATCGAGTTGAAAATTGTATATTTATAGTATAAATTATTTAAACAACAAAAACAGCTATGACAAAACTACTTATTTTAAAAAAAGAACTTTCAAAAATTAAAAATAATCAACCTTCTTTTTTAGGAATTGACGGTGGTAATATTGAGTCTGATATTTGGGTTTGCGGATTGGAATTTGGAAGTGATTTGAAGCAAATGGAAGCCTATTATAAGTCTTATGTAAAAACTAAAAGCATAGACGTTTATGAAATTCCTTATAGAGAAAAGTGTCCAGATTATTTTATAAAATCTAAATATGACAGATTATTATCAGTACTATCAATAAGCTTGTTTGAAAAAGAACAATTAGCAATTCCTGTAAAATCTGAATTGGTTGATGATTATCTTAAAAATAAACTATATGCTTTAGATTCAGATATATTCAAATTGAATTTATATCCGCTAGCAAAAAAAGATACTAGTTGGGATAAGAGAATAAAAAATGAATTAGAGGTCTCAAAAGAAGATTATTATGGAATTTATTTTGAAAATAGGAAGCTGTTTTTAAAAGAATTGGTTCAAAAATTTAAACCTAAGTTGATTATTTGTACTTCCCCAAAATACTATAAAGATGAATTTATAGAAACTTTTTATAATCAGAATGAAAAAAGTGAATTTCAATGGGATTACTTTACAACTTTATCAGGTAAGAAATTTAAAATTTCAGTATATGATAAAGGTTTTTCAAAAGTTTTAATTATTCCATTTTTAGGCTTAGGTAATTTATTAGCCTATTCTGAAATTATTGATATTGCAAATTATATAAAAAGTAGATTTAAGGATTTATTCAATTAATTTCAGCTTTTCTAAAATCTTTACCATTGCAAAAGTGTCCATTTTACAATACTCTAATAAGTCTGTTCTAGTTTTTTGAATATCTCCCTTGAATTCTCCTAAAACCATCTGTGTAAATGTATTACTTGCTGTACCACCTTCTTTTATTTCTAAGTCACTATAAGACAGCTCTGGGACTAATGCTGGTAATACAGCTTTGATAGAATAACTTCCTTGCATTTGTGGCATATAGTACCATCGTTGTTGGAATGGTGTCATTAAATCTTTTAATCGGTTCATGATTGCTTGTAATTCATTTTGATATTGTGGATATAAGGTGATTAAATCGTTGATTTTTCCTCTTTCAAAACCAATATTATAAACCAATACATCTCCTTTTATTCCGCAATCTTCTATTAATCGTTTCACGAATTTATCACGTGGATCAATTTGTGTGTTTGCTTCCGCTAAATATTCCTTATGAACTATTTCACCTCCCTCTTGTTCTATGTGTAAGGAATATTGAAATACGAATTGTTGATAGGGTCTGCTATTATCATAAATGGGAACTGCAGAAGCCATTGTTTCAAAATCGAGATGATAAATTGGGTACTCTAAATTATTGATAAAATGCTTGATATTTTCTTTATCGATAAACGTTTTTCCCTCTAATTCACTTACAACCTGCATTTTTTGGTTGCCATTAAGTTGTGCAGTTTCTAAATTTAACTGGTCAAATGTAGTAATTCCCTGGTTGTATAAATCGAATTTTTTATTTCCATTTAATCGTGCAATGTTAAAAATGGAATAGTCTGGAATGTGTTTCCAACAAAGCCCTTTAAAATCGCAACTATAAGGATTGTTACAATGAGGACCAATGTCAATATCTGGAACTGCATCTTGTTTGATTAACTGTTTAAAATTCTCTACTTCGTTTGGAATATTTGGAAATACTTCTTGTACTCTATCATATACTGATTCTATTGTGAATAGTTGATGGATGTCAGTTTTCCCCTTTTTAATATATTGATTGTTAATGTAGACAATAGCAATATCTTTTAAATCAATACCTGAATTAACAATGGTATAATACTGAATGGCGGCATCCATTATATAAGTTTCTGAAACACTTGTTGAGCTCTTGACTTCATAGGCTTTCCAACCATTTTTATCTTTTACCAATATATCTAAAGCTGCAATTACTCCGTTGAATTGAAACGTAGCTTCGTAAATGATTTTCTCACCATTTTCTATAAATTCTCTAGTTTTAAAAACATCTTCTTGCATTTTGTAATGGGAGGAAGGAGAAGCATCAACACCACCAGGAAATAAATCTTGCGCGAATATTCCAACTGCATTTCCCTGATTGAAAATTGCTTGTAATTGTGGGGAGATTTCATCTTTTAAAGTATAATTATTTTTATATAAATACAAGGCCTTTTCACACTGTAAGCCTTTGATGAAAGTTGATTTTGAAAGTGTTGCCTTTTCCATAAATGTTATAAAGTCATATTTAATTAATTATAGGTAATTTAACTCCAACTTTATAAACATCATAATAATGCTTAACCTTTTCAAGTTTTAAATCAATATCAAATAAATCATTTTTACCATTTTCTTGATCTGGGTAGATTATTAAACAATCAATTATTTCGCCTTGTTTTTTATTTAATGCTCTATAAACATTTTTTAAACGAGCATAACCACTAACTTGCCTAATATCATCATCATTTTTACCATTTATATATTTAAGCTTGTATTTGGCATCAATAACCATTTGAAAATCTTTATCATTTAATAGATAATCTAATTCATTACCATAATACTTATGTTGAAACTCAACATTATTTTGAAATCTATCTTTTAATAATCCAAGTACATACAGCTCAAACAATTTACTCATATCAATCCAAAAGGGAGGCGTTTGAATTTTATCTTTAACTGTATTAGAAATATTATAACCAAAACGTTTTAAAATAAGTTTAGCCAAACGAATTGCAGGCTCGTACTCTTTATAGAATGCATTTGTTTTGGAGTGCTTAATTTCATTCAACTCAATTATATCTGACACTTCATGAAAAGCTGGGCTAATGAAATTAAATGTATTCTGAAGGTCATAATTTGTATCTATCTCAAATAATTTGGTGTAATTAGGTAGATATCTCTTCACAAAAGACAAAGCCTTTTTAAACAAACGATTCTCTTTATTATTTAAGCCAAACTCATCATAACTACAATAGGTATATAAATTTTTGTTTTGAAAGAGATTGTGCTTAATAGTATTACCAACAAGTATCTTTCCTTTTACTTTACTATTTAAATTCTGCTCAACTTTATAATAGGATTTTTTCAAACCTTTACGTACAATAATTTTTAATAAACTTAAAAATTCTACCACCAAAAAAGGCGTTAATAAATCCTGTTTTTGCTCAATTTCAATAGTTGATTGCTCCCATTTAACCTCAAATAGTTCATTTATTTCATTTGAAACATCTGAATGACGTAAAGATGAAAACAACATTTTAATATAATCAACCTCTTTATCTTTCTTATTTAATTTTGGCTCAACATATAATGCCGTTCTATCCTTCTCAATCCAATCTACACCAATAAAATATCCTGCCTTAATATTATATTGCTCTTCTTCATTTTTAGCAATAGTAAAACAAGGTAAACTGGCATCCTTTCCCTTATGGATTTTTTTAAAATTTTTCTGATAAAAATCCTTTTTTAAATCTAAAGTAAACGGATCATCAACGTGTTCCCAATATTTAAGAAGATTAACACTCAAAACTGGCAATTTCTTTAATTTTGTCCTTTGCTGTCTCTAATAGCAAACCATCTTTTACATATTCGTTTAAAATAGGTACTATCTCATAGTTCAAACGCAATTGAAGCTCTTCACTTTGCTGATCCTCAGTTCCTTCCTTTAAAATGAAATAACTATGTCCTAGTTGTACATCTTTATATTCAAAATCGGAAGCTAGAAATTCAGATTTCATCTCCTTACCTTCCTTTTCTTTTACAAAAAGTTTAGCAACCTTTTTGAATAATTCTTTTGATTTTTCATTATTAATAACATCCACATTTGGTAAAATATCTACAAAAGAAAAGCGTCTTTTTATTGCATAATCTATATGCCCAACACTTCTGTCAGCTGTATTCATTGTGCCAATAATGTATAAGTTTTCTGGTATAACAATAGTTGAATCACCGTCTATAGAATACATACTGTTTACTGCTTCGCCTCTATACTCTAAAGCATAAATTAATTCGCCTAAAACTGAAGGTAAATTTGCACGATTAATCTCATCTATGATTAAAACGTAATTATTGTTTTGAAGCTTCTTAACGAACCTATCAAAATCTTGCCAAATTGTAAAATGTGATTCATTTTTAAAATTATCAAGTTTGTGTGACTCTCGATTATTCCATTTCTCTAAATTATACTCATTGGCAATACTAATCCAAGTTTGCATATACCATTTTCCATTATCTCCAAGCGTTTCATAACGCATATTACCTATTTCAGAATCTAAGGTTGGTACATCTTTTAGTCTAACAGTATTCTCTTTGTTAAAATAATAATGAGTGTCTTTAAACTCTGCTTCCACTCTTTTTTGATGAAGATAAGTTCTATACTCCAAAGGAATGTTATAATCTTCTAATGTATTCTTTTTAGAAGCTAGTTTAGATATCTTGGCGATAACCTTATTTTCTGTTTTATAAACTATATTATTATTTTCATTTTTAACAGAAATACCTCTCACAAAATCCTCATAACTATATGATGGATGAAACTGAACTAAAGTATAATTCGTTTCTATTTTGGTTTTAGAAGGTTTTATCTTATCAAAAAGATAATTGGCTACTGCTAATTCATAAGGGTCAAATGCTTGCTTATTTCTGGGTTTAATACCTTGAGTAAGTTCATTATATTTAGATATAATGTTAGCATAGTTTGGTTTCCAAGGTTGACTTCTTTCTGACTGTAACTCTATACTATCATCATTAATACTTTTTATAGTATAGTAATCTTGTTTTCCACTTGCATTGGCTATTTTTTGCCCAATCTCTAACGATTCCATTATAAGTTCTGGGGTTAAAGTATTGTAATTAGATACATTTCTGCTACCTGCTAATTGCTCTGCGATTTTTTTAGCAGTATAGGTTTTTCCAGTTCCCGGAGGACCTTGAAGTATAATTTGTTTTTTGTGTTTAAGTATATCTATATATTCTGCAAGTTTAGCTTTTTCCATAGAGTTGTCATTTAAAATATCTTGTTTAAATAATTTGAAGGTGCTTAATACATCTTGGTAATCAAAAGTATTTGAGTGTTTTAATTCATTTTTTGTTAAATCACCATGATTTAGTAAACCATAAGTTAATCCATTATTTATCTCAAAAAATAATTGCTTAGCTAATTTTTGAGATTTATTTATTTTATTATAAATAGCAAACCAAAGTCTATCTTGACCTTGATTTTGAGCCCCGTCAAAATGAACCAATTTTACTTTTGTTTCACTTTCTATTTCTAAGTCTTTTTGTAATTGATTTATTAATTTTTTGAAATATGTTTCTAGATTAGATTTGGCTTTATCATATAAAAAGGTGTATAAAATTCTGAAGTTTGAAGACCATGCATGATAGACATTTGTATCAAACAAACTATCTAATTCTTCCTTGGTTTTGGTTATTACAGATGCATCTATGGTATTGCCTTGAAGCAATAACTCTAACAATCTACTTCTTAACAATACAACTGGCTGCTTGCTTATATCTCCTCTTTTTAAATAGGTGTATTCTATCTTTTTTAACTCAATGTTTGTTAATGCATTAACTTTTTTAAACAAGATAGCGTCATCACTCATCAACTTATTAAAATCTATTTGCATAGCAATATAGTCTTCCATTTTATGAGTAATTTTTTCTAACTCTATATTCCTTAAATTTTCAATAGCATTAAAAGTGGTATTAAAAACGGGTTGCAGAATTTCTTTTTCAAAAAGGCTATAGTCATCATTTGTAATCAAGGTGAAAGTACTTTGAAAACGAGGCATAATTTTTGTATTAAAATCCTTATTAAAAGCAGTTTTATTTTTAGCTTGAAACAGTAACTTGTATTCTCTATCAACCCAACCATCTTCATTTTTATTTTTGATAGTTGAAAGTAACGGTCTAGAGTCCAAAAACATTCCAATAAACTCAATTGTATCATTTGACCTACAAACATAAAATAAGTCTCCTTTTTCTGCTTTTACAAATGCATCTCCTTCTCCTTTTCCAGTATTAGGATGAACACAAACCAAATTATTTTCTTGCAAAGCAAGAAATTCATTGTCTCCAAAAAACTTTTTACCTAAAGATAATTTATATATTCTCATTAACTTTTATAATTTTAATTTTTATATCTAAACTCCTCCTCAGCAACCATACCTAAACTTTCGTTTACCTCCAACTTCTCCACATCTATTATACCACTCATTAAACAGGGTAACAAAATATAGCGTGCTTCTTTTAAGAGTTGTTTTTGTTTTATCACTGCCCAGGCTCTAATTTTATAAATTTAGTCATCACCAAAAACACTATCCCAAGACATACTATCTTCATCAAAATCTTCATCGTGTCGGTCTGGAAACATACGATCTAGTTCTACCTCGGGGTCATAAAAATTGTATTCACGCTTAAATGCTTTTATTTGCTTATTCAATTTGTTTAATTGATCAATTTCCTTTTCTTCATAAACTTCATTATATGCGTTTTGTATTTTCTCCTCTAATTCATAAACAAGTTGTTCGTCATCTTCTTCCCCATTCTCAAATGCTTCTTTTAGTTCTAAAAAATTCTTTTTTAATAAGTCAATGGTTTTCATAAATTTTTAATTATAATTTTCACAAATAAACTTCTTTTAAACGTCAAATTATGTCGTTTCTATTTTTAATTTAAACCTTCCTCAACAATCATACACAAACTCCATCTAACTGCAAGCAAAATATTTATGTTTTCATAAATATTTTTTAACCTCAATTAATGTTTCATTTAAAATGGCTCTCCATTTATCACTTCGCTCGTCATTACGCATTAAAATTCCTGGATGAGGACAGGCGAAAAATGGAATTTCTTTACCATTTACAGTTTTTAAGATTGGTGTTTTTGAGATTAATTTAGTTGCCTCATTTACGCTTTTATTATGAATTACCGCATTGACCTCTGCACCCAAACAAATAATTACTTTTGGATTCGCTAATGCTATTTCTTGATAGAGATACATTAAACTTTTCTCTCCAAGTTTCAAAAATTCATCTCTATTTGCTTTAAAATTTGTGTAACCTAGTTTATTATACCGATCTATATGACCTTGCTTAAATAAGAACACTTTTACTAAATCTGTTATCCAACATTTTTCACGACTAATATTTAGCTGTTTTAAAAAATACTCTTCTATTTCTTTTCCGGATTTTACACGATCTATTCCTGAACCGTCAAAATACATTTCGTTACTAAAAGGATATAAATGGTCTTCTACAGGAACTTTGGTAACTAATTTACCATCAATCCCTTTTAACGTATGGAAATGAGCTGTTGGATAAGCTCCAACAATCATTAAACCTTCTGTTGCAATATCTATTGGAACATGAACTTTTATAGGGTTTCCATACAAATAGGTATATGGTTCTAAACCCACCTTTTTCTTATAGTTAAACCACGTGTTTTTAAGATATGTTTTAATTTCTTGTTCCATTTCAGATTTCTATAATTGCATTCTATCCATTTAATTTATTTAATACTTTTCCCAACCTCTTCCTTCAACCTCCTTTATATTGCAACAGCCACTATCTTCAAAAAAGATATTATGTAATTCATCCAAATCGGTTTCTATAATTTTTCTATGAATTAGTGTATTTTGACTTAAAGACATTATTATCAAATGGATAGATTTATCTTTACCGCACCAGTTTCTTTCAAAATCTGAGAAAGATTTAGAGAACTTATTAAAAACACCTGTATTATTTTCATTCCACAATGTACCTCTGGATCTACCTTTATTCGTATTATTCAACAAAAGAACAAACGCACCATTTTGTTTTTCACGTGATAATTTTAGAATGTCCTTAGCAATATTCTTTTTTGAAGTGTTTTTGTGTTTAAACTCTATATTTAAAATTCGTTCGTATGTATTTTCAATTTTATTGAAAACACACATATCAATAGAGGCTGATGTTTTATGAATATCTACATTTTTAACAATTTCTTTATAGCTTTTACCAAACTTATACTTTTCTTCTGTTGGTGTTTCAACTGAATAATACAAATGTTTGTATTTTTTTTTAAACTCTTCAACAAATAAAAAACGAAGTTCTTGTTCCGAAATTCTATCTATTTTCTTAGTTCCCTTTGCTTGAATTTTCATTGGAAAAATAAGACGTTCTTTTATTTCATTTTTCTTAGTTTCTTTTTCTTTTCTCTTCTTATCATTTTTTTCATAATCCATAACAGATAAACGCTTTAAAACGTTTGCACATATTTTAACAACAGCTATATCTTTCTTTTGTCTTATTAGCCTTCTTGAAACATCCATAACTATTTAAATTTTTTATTTTAAACCATTCTTCTTTTATAATAAAAAAAGAACGAAAATTTATAGTAGCAGATTTAGAAAGTTTAACGGAGTAAAACGTATTATTTCGACTCTCTGGTCCAATTTATAATTTCATTAACTTAGTATTTATTTAAAATATCCCCTTTAAATGCCTAATCTAACAAGTTATTTTATTTAATTTATTTTTTCATGAGTAATAATAACCTTCATTAGTCAGAGCTTATTTGGTAAATTTATACCTCAAAACCTCCACTAATAATAAATTTTCGAAGTAAATTAGCTACTTTTATATTAATTTTGAATGGTGGAATTGACTTACCCTCTAATTTTTCAAAATACTCCTTTGCCTTATTTTTATCAATTGTCTTTTTTAGTTTATCAAAATGACCGTATTCATTAATATTAGCTTCCGATTTACCAGAGTTCATCATATCTCTGAGTTTATCTTCGTCTAATCCTAAAATGTTTGAAATCTTTTTAATCTCATCGTTTTTAGCATTAGATTTATATTCGGTTATATATTCTCTAAAAGTCTTGTTTGCTTCTATTGTTATATTTCCACTTTGAACATCGTGAAGGAAAATATTAGCATACTTTTGTTCCTCTTGTGTTAGTGATGCAAACGATTTGTGTAGGTCGTTTAGAACTGTTTGCATTTGTTCGCTATCTACATCTTCATCTTTAATCAATTTTAGGTATTTATCAAAACGAGAATTCATATAATCAGAATCAATTTTTCCTGTATCTATCTCTGTTAAATAACCGTCAATTTCAAAAGGAACATCGTTAAAACCGCCATCTTCGCCGCCACTTCCTGTAAACAATTCTTTATAACGTAGTGCCAAAATAAGATATATCTTCTCATCAAAAAGCATTTCTATGGTGGTTTTGTTTTTGCCTTTACCAAACTCGTATTTTAACTTACTCCATTTAAAACCTTGTATTTTGGCAGCTTCCAAATAATCGTTTAACTCTTTAAACTGTTTGGCAAATTTCCCACATTCCGATTTATCTTCTGGTGTTTTTCCAAAATCCTTAATTCCTGCATTTTCAAACAATTCATAAATGTCATTATAAATGTCATTCATCTTGTTTAAGTTATACGAAAGTCGTTCTACAAATAAGCCTGTTGGTTTGTCGCCTGAATACAATTTAACAGCAGCTTCAATATTCTGTTCCATTGTGTGTGGCTTTCTATAATAGCGAATTGTTCCAAAAGGTTTATCGTGTCCAAACAAACGATTGGTTCGAGAAAATGCCTGAATAATATTTTCATATCTTAATACCTTATCCATATACAAGGTATTTAACCATTTTGAATCGAAACCTGTAAGCATTTGGTCAACAACAATTAAAAGGTCTATTTGTTCTTCGGGTGTTCTTTCTATCCTTACATACGGCTCTTTATGTGCCAATCTTGCTGCAATATCTTTTTTAAACTTAGCGTGTTTCGCAAAAGTAAAATCTTGATTATATCGTTCGTTGTAGTCCTCAATTATTTCTTTTAAACCGTCTTCTTTATAAGCTACACCACCATTGTTATCAATATTTGGGTCGAATAAAGCGGTAATTTTTAATTCTGGATTTGCCTCTTTTATTAACCTATAATACTCTATTGCTTCGGGAATACTACTTGTTGCAAAAATGGCGTGAAATTTATTGTTTTGACTTAGTATTACCCAATTTTCTAATATATCCTCTATAACCTTTTCTTGATGTTCTTTACGTCTATATTGCGAGTTAGATAAATAATCTTCAATTCCTTTAACATAATCGCCTTTTTTATCTAAATGACCTGCCATTGGTAATTTCATATATTTATTGAAGACCTCTTTTTTCTTTGGGTTTGCTAAGGCTTCTATTTCATCTACTGCTTTGGCTTTTTCAAGAGCAACGGCTTTTCTTATATCCCTGTCCTTGTATGTTAAAATTTTATACGGGTCGAAACCTAATACATTTTTATCTCTAATACCGTCAGCAATACTGTAACGATGTAATTCATCGCCAAAAACAGTTGAAGTCGTGTTCTTTTTCTTTTGGTTTTCGTCTTGAATTGGTGTGCCTGTAAAACCAAAAAAACGTGCATAAGGGAATGTCTTTTTTATTAGAATTAGCATATCGCCAAAGGTTGAACGATGTGCCTCGTCTATAATAAACACTATTCTTTTAGCGTTCATTTGCTCAATATCGTAAGCATTAAGTCCCTCGTCCTCATTATTAATATTACTCATTTTCTGAATAGAAGTAACAATTAATGTGTTTTTTGGGTCGCTACTTTTTAGTTTGGTAACTAAAATACCTGTATTCTCAGTAGCTTGAACTTCTTCGCTTTCATCAGCAAAAGCATTATATTCTTTAAGAGATTGAGTGCCTAACTCAATTCTATCCATTAAAAATACTACTTTATCTGCATCTTTTGAGTTAGCTATTAATTGTGCAGATTTAAAACTTGTCATAGTTTTACCCGAACCTGTTGTGTGCCAAATATAACCACCTAACAAATCCTTATTTTTCCAATCGGTTTTTGCTACCTTGTCGGATATGGCATTGGCTGCAAAATACTGATAAGAACGCATTACTTTTAGCACTCCGTCTGAACCATCGGCAACGGTATAGAACCCGATTAATTGATGTGCCATAGGAATTGACAACAATGATGAAGCAACCTCTTTCCAATTATTTATAGGTTCGTTGTTAAAATCAGCCCAATGGAAATAAAAATCTTTGTTAAACTTACCATCGTGTCCTGCATTAGCAAAGTAAACCGTTTCGTCTGGCTCCATAGCAACAAAAATTTGAACCAAAGAAAACAAACCTGTAAAAATACCCTCGTTAGAATATTTTTCTATCTGATTGTAGGCTTGACTAACCGACACACCACTTCTTTTTAACTCTATATGTATCACAGGCATTCCGTTTATTAAGAGCATTAAATCGCCACGCCTATTATTTAATATTTTTGACTTGCTTTTAAATTGTGGTTGTTGCACAATTTGGTAACGGCTTTGCCCTGCGGCTATTTCGTGGCGGTCGTATATTTTTAGGCTTATTTCTTTACCAAAATGAAGTGTATCATCCGGATTATCACGAGTTATAGCAACTGTTTTGCCATTTATAAAAGCATTTAATTTTAAGGGGCTGCGCAAAGTATTTATCTGCTCTACTATTTGTTGCATTTCGCCCTCTGTAAGCGGATAATCATTAAGACGGTCAATATCTCGATTATTCTCGAACAGAATATTTGCCCAATTTTTAATTAAGTCTTCTTCGGTAGGGTTTTTTATAACTTCTTTTTCCCAACCTTTTTTTGATAGTATATCTATTAATGCTTTTTCAAACTCGGCTTCTGATGTATAACTCATAGTATTGTGGTTATTTTTAAACAAACATTTTATCTAAAAAGGCTTTCTTTATATTTTTTAGTTTTTCTAACTTACTTTGATGAAGAATAGTAATAGTATCAATGTATGCAAAATAACGACCAATTTTTTTCTGTTCCTCAATAGATTTAGGCATAAAATCTTTATAATCACCTATTTCTGTCAATGAGATATGTTTAATAGTCCCACCGTGAGATATTAACGACATTTTCTTGAAAAATTTACCTGTATTAAAAAACTGATATAAAAACTCGGCATCTAATTTTGCTGTTAACCTACCAACTCGTTGAGCAAGAATTTGCTTTTGCTCTAATACTTTTGCTGTTCTACCAACCGTTCCATCCATAGTAACAAGAATGTCGTTTATGTTTAATACATATTCAATGAGTTTAGCGTTGTTTTCAATATCAATTCTATTCCCGATTGAATTATCAACAGAATAAAAATCGTTTTGAATATTTCCATTAGTTATTACTAAAAAATCTCCATTATCATTAAAACAATTGCTATCAAAAGGATATCCTGTACTAATTTCAGCCACATCTGCCAAAGTTCTTTCCTCCCAATCCTCAGTAAAACCTTTAAAACGAATTTCAGGGACAGTTGCTCCATTTTGAGGGAACATTTTTTTGAGCATCGCTTTTTTTATAGTTAATAGCTTATCATATTTTTGTTGGTGTTGGGTAATTAGTTGGTCAAGGTTTTTAAAATAGTTGCCTATTTTGGTTTGTTCTGATTTTAAAGGATAACTTATTTTAAATCTTTCTACAATTTTAACATTTAAATTAGGAACTCCACCACCCTGAAAAACACCATTGTCCGCCTGACTTTTTCCTAAAGGAGAATTTAGAAAAAATTTCAAGAATGTATTTTGTAATAACTCATTTGTTCTTATATGTGTCAAACTTACATAAACTCCATAATCACCACTAAATGGGAAGATAGTAGCGTTTCCATACCCTGCACCAACTCTGCTATAAAGGACATCTCCTTTTAAAAGTTTACTATTTTTACTAATCTTTTCATAATACTCTTTGGTTATATAGTTATATTTATGCATTGAGAGTTTACCTAAAGATGTAACATTTTGTGAGGATAAGAAAATAACACCTTCACTCACATATTTTGGAGTAGCTGCAATACCACACCTCAGTATATCAGTTAAATTGCTAAGAATATCTTCCTTCCACTCTTCAGAAAACCCCTTAAACCTAATATCTGGTATATTCGTTTTCTTTGCCATATTACTTTCCATTATTCTCAATTTTAGCAATTATCTCTATTGCTTTCATTTCCATTTTAGAAAAAGCGAACCATTTTTTACCAAGGTCTTTAAGGCTTGCACCAAAATGATAAACATCTGCATTATCAATTATTAAAAAACGGTCGTGGGCTTTGGTAAATTTAATAATTTCTATCTTTGGATATTGGCTGTTATGTTTTTCTAAATCTTGCTTTAAAATTTGTGTTATTTTTTGAGTATAAATGCTTACTGTTACATTTTTTTTTCGTTTGGTAAAAAGTTGCAATATGGATTCATCAATATAATTATCAATTAAAAGAATTGATTTTTTAGCAGATTTTATCAAGTCGGCAACAAATACATAAGCATCAAATACCTGTCCATCATAAAAAATGCCCTGTTTAGGTTTAATGCTTTTATCTTCAAGGGCATTAAATATCTGTTCAAACTTTTGGTCGGTTTCTGTTTGGTAGTCAATTTGTTTTTTTTCGATAGTATCAAGACGATAAAAAATATTAGCATTGTTAGCAATAAACTTTTTCATTTCAACAAATGCCTGCATAATTTGTACACTGACTTTAACTGCTGTATCACTTTTTAAAATAGCTGACAGCATAGCAATACCTTGCTCTGTAAAAGCATAGGGATTTACCGATGAATGTTTTAGTATTTTAAACCGGTCACAATTTGTGACCAGTTCTGTTTTTTCATTATTATCTAATTGAAAACGAAATTGTTCAGGAAATCTTTCAATATTTCTTTTCACTGCTTGATTTAAAACTTTTGTCTCAACCTGATAAAGTTTAGCCAAATCTCTATCTATCATTACTTGAACACCACGAATAGAAAAAATTCGATTTTGAATATTATCAACTTTTATTATTTGACTATTATCTGCCATATTATTCTCCATTTAACAAAGATTTAAACTCGTTAAGTCCTTTCATATCGAATTCATCGCCTGTCAATTCATCAATAAGAGAAGCTAATTCCTTTTCTGTATCTTTTATATCTTCAACCACATTGGAATAAGTAGTTTCGTATTTTTCGGCTAATGCTTGAACTTTTGCTGTTAGCTCGTTAATAGATACTTCTGGTAGATTGTTTATGGCTATAACCAATGGATTTATCCATTTTAGTTCGAGTAATTTATACACTTGCTTATCGCTTAGCTCTTCTATTGTTTTTTTAGTTAGCAGGTGTAATTTATCGGTATCTGTTTTTATCTGCTTTTTAAGTTGTTTCTCTTCGGTAATCAACTTATCTGCTTTAATAATTTTAAGTTCGTAAACATCTTTTTCAAACTTAATACCCTTTTTTATTTCTGCTCTTATCTTTTTAGTCTCTTTAACTACCGTTGCATTTACAAAACCGTCTTTTGCTTCGTTTACAGTTTCGGCTTCTTTTTCTTCTTCGGTAAAGGTTTCTAAGATTTCCTCAAACTCGGCAGATATTTCTAAAAGTCGGTTTTCTTTCTGTTTTAAAGCTTGTAAATCGTCTTTTAAATAAGTTTCCTGCACCAATTCAAATGGCATAATATGACCAATCCAACCATCTTGCACCTCAGTATCTTTGCCCTTTTTCTTTTTAATAACGATATTTGGGTCAACCTTTTTAGTTGCCTCAAAGCCTTCTGTTTGTATAATTTCTAAATCAACCGATATTTTTTGCCATTCGTCATCGAGCAGTTGGTAGGCTTCGTATTTATCTATTATTGGAATATTCTCGAAGCGTGTAAATATATCGCCACTCAAAATGCTTTCTTCCTTAGAAATAGGCACTTTTTCAATATCGTTCAGTAATTCTGTTTTTAGAAAATCGTCAAAATCGCCAAAAGAAGTATTAAAATTGCTTACAAATTCTTTTATGTTAGCGTGTTCTGTTATTACTTTCTTTACTTCCTTGTCTTTTAATTCGGAATAAGCTGTTGCTATTTTTGAGAATAAAGCATCACGCAGTTGCGGAAAGGCTTCCCAATACTCGTTAAGTTCGCTAATTTCCTTTTCGGGAATACCACCAAACATTGACGAGTAAATATCCCAAGTTTCATCATTTTCAGACGAATCTACATATCGAGGTATATTCAAATTGTATTCGTTTTCACGGATTGTATCTCTAGGTACAACTTTTGAAAATTTAGGATTAGTTTGTCTATTAATAACCGTATCAGCAATTCTCTTTATATCAGAAGCTCTTAGTTTATTATTTTTCCCAACTTTAATAAAACCTTTTGAAGCATCAACAATTAATACATCAGTATTTTCTCGTTTTTGCTTTAACACTAAAATAGTTGTAGGAATACCTGTTCCAAAGAAAATATTTGCAGGAAGCCCAATAATTGTTTCAATATGATTGCCTTCAATTAAGTTTTTACGAATTTGTCCCTCTTCTCCACCACGAAACAAAACTCCGTGAGGTAAAACAATTGTCATTATACCGTCTGGCTTAATATGGAATAAATCGTGTAATAAGAATGCGTAATCGGCTTTTGTTTTAGGTGCAAGACCAAAACGAGCATAACGAGGGTCTGTCTCCTTATTTGCAGAATCCCATTGTTGCGAATAAGGTGGATTTGAAACTACGGCATCAACATAAAGCGGATTGTATGAATTAACAGGGTCGTTTTCATCGAAATATGGCCAGTCTTCTTCCAAAGTGTCGCCATTACGAGTTAAAATATTATTTGGCAATATGCCACGCATTACCAAATTCATACGGGTAAGGTTGTATGTATTCTTTTTTAGTTCTTGAGCATAGTATTTAATGTTATTTTCGTCATCAATATGTTTGGCTACACTACTACCAATATTAATAAGCAATGAACCCGAACCACTTGTTGGGTCGTAAATCTGAATTTCTTTTTTATCTTTTAAATGGGCTGCAACAATTTCAGACATTAATACAGATACTTCGTGAGGTGTGTAGAATTCCCCTGCTTTTTTACCTGCATTAGCAGCAAATTTTTCAATAAGATATTCATAAATAAAACCAAGAACATCGTAATCTTGTTTGCCGTCCATTGGTATATTCTTAATCAGATGAATTAAGCCACTAATAGCTTTTGTTTGAGCTGCTGCACTTTCACCAAGTTTACTCAATCCTGTCTGTAAAGTGTCAAATACACCATCGAATAGTTTTTTGTGTGCAGGACTAATCAAACGACTAAATGCAGAGAGGGCATCTCTTACATTAGATACTTCAAAATCGCTACCTTTATCAATCCAATTAGAGAAAAGGTCGTCATAAGCAATAAAATATCCCAAATTCTTTTTGAAATAATCTACTGTTTCAGCATCGTCTTCGTTAAGTAATTTTATATCATCTTCGGAAAAATCATTTTTCTTTGCGAATTGTATTTCTTTATCGGATAGATATTTATAAAAAATGAATCCAAGTATATAATCCTTGTATTCATTCGCTTCAATCTTTGAACGCATTTGGTTAGCAGACTCCCATATTTTTGCTGCTAATTGTTGTTTATTCATATTATGTATGTGTGCAAGTTTTGGTTAAAGTAATTATTTAGAGGGTATTCCTGATTGTAAAATAGACTTAATACAGTTTTTTTTTAACCCTCTAAAGTAATAAATTCAATTGATATAAAATTATGGATTTCCATAATTATATAAAACTAGATTTGTGGAAATATATATTGTAGGTAAACAAAGTTATTTTTAGTTTTTCAGGATATTCTAAGGCTTGTTGTAAACCTTTAGTTGGGCGGACTCCCTCCTTTTCGGCTTCAATAATAGCTAAATAAGGATTGTTGAATTTTAGTAAATAATCCAAAAACGGGCGTTTTCCTCTTTTATTACTAAGTAGCGTTCTACCATCAGTAAAATAATATTCCCTAACAATATGAATTGCTTCCCATTGGTTATCAGCTAATTTAGAATCAATAAAATTAACGCTAGTATCAGCTTCGGAAATATTTCTTATCATAGGTAATTAATTTATTTTATCTGTTAAAAGTTGAAAAACTATTTAATTGCAAAATTTATATTATACGTATTAAACTAGGTTAAAAAAAGTCAAAATTTATGAGGTACTTTATGATAAGTGTAAATTTTTGTGATAAATGTTGTTGAATGGTTGAGGTTGGTGATGGAGATGTGCTTTCTTTTTTGCATTGCCCAAAAAAGAAACAAAAAAGTCTAGGTTGATTTTAATTTCTTTGAATTCTACATTTTATCCGCTTTCGCATCCAGACCGTTGCACTCTTTGGATGCTTATACGCTCCTAAAACTTGAATTTCTACAGAAATTAAAATAGGCCAGTTAAATTCTTTATTTTCTTTTGTCTTTAATATTTCAGTTGCCAATTTATTTTTTCCAACCTTGATGTTATTAGAAGAATTGTTTTAAGTATTTCACTTTCATTTGGGTATGTTCCAAATACCAATGTTTTAAAACTTCCTTGGTAAGTTGTTTTTAATTGTTTCCACGTTTTTTCTGGTTGGCTAAACAGTAGCGCTTCTTTAGGATGGTTTTGCAAATATTGATTGTTATTTTTAAAACTAATTACATCGTCACTCGCTACACGAAGTAACATTTCATCAAATTTTACAGTATTAAAGAATTTTTCAATTTTTTTATTTTTTAGGAGTTGATGTATATCGTAGATATGTCTAATTTTATTATTTAAATCTTCTATGGCGTTTTCAGTATAAGAAAAGCGTACCAAACTCATAATTTTTTCGCACAGCGTTCTCTTAATATCCAAGGCTAGCACATTGAAAGGTAATAATCCATATTGTTTAGCTAATTTCTCTTGATTTGTGCTTAACATCATTTCATAGATGTAGGATGCAACTTTTTTTGTTTCATAGGGTTCGTGATGTCCTAATCTAGTAGCTTCCACAATGATAGTATCTCTAATTTGACCGAATTCACCTTTAAATGCTTTTGGGTATGTATGCGCTGTTTTTCGAACCATTCCAACCCTATGGGTAATTTCTTTTTCTTCTATTTCAGGTAAAAGTTTAGTTACAGCTGAGGTAATTTCTTTTAATTTTTTCTTTAAATAATGATCAGATTGGCTCTTGTCTTTTAAGATGATTAAATCAATATCTTCTGAAAAACGTTCTATTATATGATAACATTTTGACAATGCTGTACCACCTTTAAATACAATCTCTTTACCTAATTGACTTTTATACAAATTGTACAATACAAAGGTTACCCAATAGTCTTTTTCAACATAAATATCTTTTATGTTTTTTTGTGCCGCCGTAAACTTTACTGCATCTTTAAATAATGTGCTATTGTTGTGAAGTTTCATTTAATATTCCAGTTTTTAGCAGTTGGTAAAATAGTTTTTGAAATCGATAATTTATACGTTGTTATTGGATTTAAGGATTTTTGAAGCATCTCTGTATCTTGATTGCTGTCTATTTGTTGAAATAATGCACCTAATAAGGCTCTTGTTGAGGGTGGGTATTTCAACGCTAGTTTTTTTAGTTGCTCTTGTTCTTCTTTCGTTAATTCTATTAGTAATTTTTGCAAGCGAATACACGAATTATTGATGGTTGCATCAGGTATGTGTTTTATAAAACGAATGGTATCTAATAACCTAAGTAATGGTATATTTTGTTTGGTAATTGTATTTTTTTGTTTGATAAAAGTTACTTTAAATCTACCTCGCTGTAAAGAAGGTCTGGTTTCATTCCTGGCAATTTGGATTACATTACTTACTTGTGTAGTAAAACCCATACTATTGTAATAACTGTACCCTGTAATATATCCCAATAGTTTTCCGTTTTTTTCTAATAAATCTTTTACAATTTGATTTTGCTCTGGTAATAGGTTGCCAAAGACAGTATTTTGAGGTTTGTAATATTTTCCCTTTGAGAGTTTCTCTATTTTACCCGAAGCTACCATTCTGTTTAGGTGTTTAATAATGGCTTCTCTCTTTGTTACCTCTGATATAAAATCTATATAGGTGAATACGTATCCTTTTGGTAGTTTATTTATCTTATCTTCTATGTAAACTGATGTTTTCACTTGTTTTGTTTTGTGCAAAGATAGTTAAAATGTCCAGTTTATTTGTTAAAAAACTGGACATTTATTGCTGAAAGTCTGTTTCCTTCTTTATTTTCTTTTGTCTTTTGGATTCTTATCAAAACTTGTAAGGTTAAATATTTCTCTTAACAGGCTTCTCACTCGACTACCATATATTTTACTAGTTCCTAGGCATTGAGGTTAGTGGTGATGTGAAATAATCTTTCTTTTTTGCATTGCCCAAAAAAGAAACAAAAAAGTCTAGGCGGATTTAAATTTCTTTGAATTCTACATTTTATCCACTTTCGCATCCAGACCGTTGCACTCTTTGGATGCTTATACGCTCCTAAAACTTGAATTTCTACAGAAATTATAATAGGCCAGTTAAGTTCTTTATTGTCTTTTGTCCTTTGAGTTTTTATCAAAACTTATAAGGTTAAACATTTCTCGAAGTCTGCTTCTCACTCGGTTTCCATATCTTTTTTCAAGTTCCTGAGCATTCAAATTTGTAGTGATATGAGTTAAGACCCTTCGACTGCGCTCAGGGTGACAGAAAAGGTCGTAACGTGAGAGTAAAATTTCTCCCATTACATTGCATTCTTTTGCGTAGTGTGAACCTGTGGGTTCAACTCCTAAATCGTCAAAACAATAGTTTTTTGTTTGGTTGTATTTTTCTAATACTTCATATCCGGATGCGTTGAAATTGAAAACAATATTACGTGTTGGAACCATCTCGTAATTTGTTTTGTGTGGAGCTAAGTATGGTAGTAGTTTCATCAAAGAAGTTTTACCACATCCTACAGGACCGGAAAGTAGTAAGCCTTTGTTGGTGTCTATTCCCATTTGAGCACAGCTGTAATGATCTTGAATGAAGTAACAACAAAGTTTAAAAAGTAGTGGTTCGTCTTCTTTGTAGAGTTTAAAGTTTTTTCCAAAAAGAATGTGGCCTTTGATGTTGAGGTAGGTTTTTATTTTTTCGAAATCGTATTGTACCGTGTTGTTTATGATTTCTCCTATTTGGAATTTTGAGGTGCCTTCGGTTTTGATGTGTGGTGTTGGATTCATAGTATTTTATTTTTGATTTTATTCATTTCTTTGCTCACCCAAAGAAACGAACCAAAGAAAGGGATGCTTTTTGTAGGTATTACAAGCATCGCTTGTCAAACTCAGCGCTCCCATACTCGCTGAATCTCTGAGCTTTGACGCACTATACTTACAAAAAGTAGACTTTGATTTATCTGAATTGATTTTATAATGGTTCATTGTAATTTTTGTTTCGAGTTGTGTGGAGGTTGTCTTGAAAATGGTCAAGTGGTAAATTGTTTTGATTGTTTGTTCTCGACTGCGCTCGAACTGACAAATTCATTTCATCAGCTTTTAGCACCCAACTTCTTGCAGTTGCCTGCCAATCTACAATTTTGGTTTTTCCACCAACTTTCCATCCAATTCCCTGGTAGTGATTGAAGAATTTTTTGGCTTCTAATTCTGGCCAATTTTCTTTTTTAAAAAATCTAAGAATTAATTTTTCTTTTGAGATTGCCTCTAGTTTAATAAAGTTTGTATTATGTTTATACATGTTTATATTAGATACCAGCGCTTGTCCATCTATGGGACTCTTTAAGTTTACTTCTTGTTTATCACTTGTATCAAAATTAAACAACCTCACTTTGCTTCCTTTGTACGGATTGTGTGAGGGGTAATAGTTGATATATTTCCAGTGACTGAGCTCTTTTATACAACGATGATATGTTGTTGTTGAGCCTATTTTAGATTGCTTCATAATTTCTTCTCTACAAATAAAAAACTCGTTTGGAAACCTGTTGTAATTCCACACGTAAAATAAGCCTAAATACAAGCTAATATGTGTGGGATTTAATCGGTTGTCTTTAGAGAATTGTTGAAATACACCGTTGAGGTGTTTTATATAGTTCATACGTTTAAAAATAATGAGATTATTTTAAATATATTTTGCTTTGATGTTATAGAAAAAGTTATTGTTTGCATTTTCTTTTCATTTTTGTCTTGACACAAAAACGAAACAAAAAAGTCAAGACTGATTTTAATTTCTTTGAATTCTACATTTTATCCGCATTCGCATCCAGACCGTTACACTCTTTGGATGCTTTTATGCTCCTGAAATTTGAATTACTACTGAAATTTAAATAGGTCAAAAATAGTTAGGACTAATTATGCACTCTGTTTTCTTTTAAAACTTTGTGTATTTCATCAGCGTCATAAAAAATAATACCTCCAATTTTGGTATAAGGAAGTGTTCCATTTATTCTTAACGTTTGTAAAGTTCCTGGACTTACTTGTAGCAATTTCATCAGTTCAGCCGACTTTAAATATTTTTTGGTTCCAGCTGTAGAAGTTGTATTTAGTATTTTTTTAATGTCTTCTAATAATTCAGTTTTGAATTCTCTTAGATCATCAGTTGTAATAATTTGTGTTGGCATTTTTTAAATTTTGAGTTAATAATTTGTTTATAGCGATTTGACTTTCGTTGTACAAAACTGCTATGTTTTAATGAGTTATTCTCGGTAGTTGAATGGTACTACCGAAAAAATTTAACATTTATAAAACTATATAACACTAATTATCAATCAAATACTGTTTTTATAAATCTGAATTAATTTTTTTGGTAAGGCTTAATTTTAAATGGTCTAAGAATTTTGTACTGTCTTTTTCACGTAGTTTAATTTCGCTAAATGTTTTGTAGATGTTTCCCAAGTCAATGTCAAAAAGTTCTTTGCAAATTTTGCTTAGTTTTTTAATTTCTGCTTGACCATTTCTAATAGCACCAGAGGAATTTAATGCGTAGATAAGTTCTACTAAATCGGTTTTGGAAGCAGTCCATGATAAATCTCTCAATATTGTTGGTTTTACTTCTTCAACAATCACATTACTTTCGTTAATAGCAAGTGTTTTTAATTGTTTATCATAAAACTTTGTCAATAAGTCTTGAGTTATAATTTGAGAAACCAAATGGTCATGACTAGTTGAAAATTCAGGATCTTCTAGATGATAATTTGAATTCATAAAAAGATCGAGTTGATTGTTGCCTCTTAGAAAATAGATATAATCTAATTTGTTTTCATTAAGTCTGTAATATTTTATAAAATCTTTGTGTTCGGCTTTAGCTGCATCTAGTTTATTTAATTCATTATTAATAAATTTACGTTGTTTGTTACTGATTATAGAAGGGTATTCTATTAAAAAAGAATTTAATTTTATGTAGAAATTAAGCCTGCCTTGAATGTGTGGCTTTTGGTATTTAAAAAAAGTGATTTCCTCTCTTTTTGAGTTGAAACCACTTTTTCTGAGTTCTAATCTTAATTGCATTAAGCAATTTTTAGATATTCTTATATTTTCTTTTAGTTTACTTAATTTATCGAGGTTGGAATTTCTAATACCAATGATTTTATCATCAAAATCATTGATAATCTTGGCAATTTTTTTCATTTTAATTTTTAATCTTTTAAAAGCGATTAAAAATAATCAAACTTCACCAAATAGCATTAATTAATAGCTAATAATTTGAACCTGTTGATTGTCTTTCAGTTAGCTCTTTTTTGTGACTATTTTCCTTTAAAATAGTTCTTAAAGCATTCATATCATCACTTACTTTTCGGTCTAAAATCTTGGCATAGTGCTGTGTAGTTTTTAAAGATTTATGGCCTAACATTTTACTTACAGATTCTATAGGTACACCATTGGTTAAAGTTACCGTAGTTGCAAATGTATGACGTGCTAAGTGAAAGGTTAAATTTTTTGTAATCTCACATAAATCGGCGATTTCTTTTAAATAAGCATTCATCTTTTGATTGCTAAGTACAGGAAGTAGTTTTTGGCCATTGTAAACTTCTGGGTGTTCTGCATATTTTTCTAAAATTGAAGCTGCTGTTGGTAAAATAGGAATGTTGCTTCTAGTATCTGTTTTAGTGCGCTTGGTTTTAATCCATCGTTCACCATCAATTCCTATAACTACGTCATTTTTGCAAAGTTTTTTAACATCTGCATAGGCTAATCCTGTAAAGCAACAGAAAATGAATATATCTTTTACTTGGTCAAGTCTTTTAGTGTGTAAATCTTTTTCTAGGATTTTTTGAATTTCCTCTTCCGATAAAAATTCTCTGTCCACAATTTTTAATCGAGCTTTCCAATTGAAGAATGGGTCTTTACTTATCCAATCATTGGCATATGCAATACGAATTATCTTTTTAAAGTTTGTAATGTATTTAATAGCTGTGTTGTGACTACAATTTCTAACGGTTTTAAGATAGTATTCGAAACCAGTAATAAATTTATGGTCCACATCTTTAACAGGAATATCCTCAGCGTTATATTCTAATTTCACATAATTTTCTACATGTTTTTTTGCAGTTCGATAACGCTCAGCTGTTCCTGGAGCAAAATCCTTTCCAACTAGTTTTTCAACTTGTTTGTTATGTTCTTTAAAAATTTCAAGCAACATTTTATTAGCTTCGTTTTTGCCTAAGTAGTAATTTCTAATTTTTTCAGCAGAGTAGGAGGTGTCATTCTCAACAAAATTTTGATGTATTTTGAATATTTTATTCTGAATTATGTCTATATATTGATTAATTTTCTTGGATTCTTCAGAATGACCTTTGGCTCTTCCAGCTTCACTACTCCATTTATTAATATTTATTTTTCTTCTGATACTAAGCTCAGAACGCCTTCCATCTACAGTGATTCTGAAATATATATTAGCTTTACCGTTAGCGTCGGCTTTACTTTTTTTTATATAAAAAAGTAGGGTGAAAGAATTTTTCATAGGTGTCTGCAATTTTTTATATTATAAATTTACAAAAAATAATTTAGTAAGCCTATAAAATTTCCTTTAAAATCATAGGTTTTGACATAATTAGGTGTCAGTTGATGAATGAAAAAAGTGACACCTATTTAGCCTCTTTTTAGATGTGTTTTAATGGTTTAATTTGATATATTGTAGAAATTAAAAAACCCATAAACTTAGTGTTTATGGGTTTTTAGTGAGATTTGGTTATCTCTTAGCGGAGAAAGAGGGATTCGAACCCCCGGAGGTGTGACCCTCGCCGGTTTTCAAGACCGGTGCATTCGACCACTCTGCCATTTCTCCAATAGCGAGGGCAAATATAAAACCCTTTTTTGTTTT
>JAMONB010000190.1 GCA_027066745.1 Flavobacteriaceae bacterium | reverse complement strand
AGTTTTCTTTCCTTTATAATAAATGGTGTTTTTATCTTTTGAAAAGTATTGATTTTGATACAAAACATCAAAGCTATTTGCATCAGCATTTTTAATTATTTTGTCGTAATAATAAACTACAGCACCTTTTACAACGTAAGTTTGGGCATATATGTTTACTGAGCCAAATATGATTAATAATAGTTTTAAAACTGTTTTCATTATTTATTTTTCTAAAATTATTTTTATGATTTAATCAGTGTATTAAACCTCTATGGCTTATGAAATATTCTCAATTTTTTATTTATTCTCTTTTTTAAAATTCCAATTCAATATTGGCAATTTTCTTTTTTCATTTACATTCCAAAGTCCGATTTGGATGCCTTTAGTTTTCTTACTTTTATTATATATACCAATTTGAATACCTTTCATTTTATCTTCAACAGTATTGACTGCCCCTATTTGGATGCCTTTCATGATGTTAGTGACATTACTTAGTGCAATTTGAACACCTTTACTTGTCGTTGTTTCATTTAATAATATGGAAGCTTGTATACCATTAGATATACCCATTGCATTCCACATACCTGCAATTGCAATACCATTGCTTACAGTACCATTTTGTACGACTAGAGCTAAAGTTATTCCATTATATGAAACATTGCCTATAGTACCACTAGATATATTTATACCGTTAACAATTTCGGTAGTTTCTCTGTTTGGAATCAAACTGTTGTTTGCCATAAAAGCAATAAAACCAATACCTGGTGTTTCTAATCTTATTCCGTTAGTTTTTACATATTTACCACTAGTAAATACACCTAAAGAAACTCCATTTATAGTTGTGTTTTGAGTGTGAAATGTACCCAATAAATATCGTGTCTTTTTATTGTATTCTTGACTAAAAGTATTAATTGAAACGAATATTATCAGTATTAGAATTGTCTTTTTCATTTTTGAATTTCTTTTGTACTTGTAAAAGTAAAAGAAATATTATTTTAAAAATAAGAGCAATATTTATTCGCTAGGTTTGAGTTAATAATCGTACGCAATATCAATCAATAATATCACAATTTCCCATCTTCTTTCTCATCCATTTAATTTGTTTTTTTGATATGTTATTACCACTTAAATCTAACTTGATTAAAGATTTTAGTTGGATGATCTCTTTTGGTATAGTAACTAAATAATTATTAGATAAATCAATAAATTCTATTTGGCTTAATTTGCTAATACTTTTTGGAATTTCTTGAATGTAATTATCAGATACAACTAAGGTTTTTAACTGTTTAAAATCTCCTATATTCTTTGGTAAATTGAAAAGTTTATTTTTAGGAACTATTATTTCTTTTAAGTTATTAAGGGATGCTAAACAGGTTGGGATCTTATCAATTTCATGATTGCTAAATTTTATTTTTTTTAAATTTTCAAATTCACAAATGCAATCTGGTAAAGTATACATTGTACCTGAAGCATATTCATGATCCCATATTCTGTATAAGAATAACTCTTCTAATTCATTATTTTTACAATCAAAATTTTTATGACTCCATACTTTTTTAGATGGTATTTTAATGTTTTTTAGCCTCTCTAGATGTTCTACCTTATCATCACTCAGTTGTAAATCTTTTAATTTAGAATTTGCAGTAAGTAACGTATTAAGTCGCTTTATGGCTTTAGAATCTTTAAACCGTATTAATTTTACTTTTTCACCTTGTGGTTCAATAGAAAATGTTAATGAAATAATAACAAGTTTCATATCTAACTCTTTCCAGTTTTTAGGATTTTTGGCTATTTTTCTTTGTTCTAAATAATCATCAAATTCATCTAGAAAAAAGGAATGTTTTAAAGGTTTAAATTGCCTACTACCTATTAAGTCAACTATTCCAACACGCTCCTTACTCATTACATAACCTGCATTTACTTCATCAGGTAAGGTACCCATAATTCTATAGGTAATTTGAGTTATAAAAAAGTCTGAACTGGGTTGAACAGTATAATCAATGATGCAATTATTACTTTCTGTTATAGTTGATAATATAGGATTTATAGTAACAATTTTGTTAAAAAAATCTTCAAGGATAGTATTAAATTTTGTAAAATATAAAGCCTCCTGATAGCTCTCTTCTTCCTTGTTTTTTGCAAAAAACACCATTGGCTTTTTGGCATTTTTTAAAAAATTATATAAGTCTTCATTTTGCTGCTGATCCGTTGTTCTTTCTTCTTCAATTTTGCTCTCTTGTTCAATCTCAATTATTTCTTCAGTTTGACCGAAAATGATTACAGAATTTAGTATTAGTAGTGTTAGTATTTTTAATTTCATGAAAAATTCTTTTAGTTTTTACTTAAATTTCAGAACGTACCATGAACTTTTCGCATTATTAAGTAAGTACATTTCAATACTCATTATACCAACTTTTTTTACAATTTCCCTTTCCTTAGTTGAATTCATGAAGTTTTTCAATATCTATCATATTCTGAAAGCTATCAAGTAGTAAAACACTTATCACTTCTTTATTTTCTGTGAAATACTAAATATTATATCCATTTAATTATCTTGAAAGGTATAAATAACCTTCTCATTTTCAAATCGATTAATTTAATCGAACTCTATAAGTTTGTCATTTGCTAAATCATACTCATATAAAATTCCTTTATCTAAATCATAATACAGCCATTGAATTATACTTGTATGAGATTCAAAGTTAGATGAAACCCCTAGAATAGTATATGTTTTCTCATTTTCTTTTCTTTCATCAATTGAATAGATAAATTCAGCTTTATCTGGATTATTAATATGTGCTTTGACTAATTCTTGCTTAGAATTGGCTATATAATACTCAACTAATTTATTTAAGTGGTCTAAATAACTCTCTGAATATGATTCATGATGATTTATGTACTTTATTGGTTTACCATAATTTTTTCGAAATTGAGAAACCTCCCCTTCTTTTATTTTTTCTGCACGAATAAGCCACTCCGAAAAATCTAGAGTTTCGCCATCTCCAGCTATCCAGATACTATCCATTTTCCATTTTATTTCTATCTCATCTCCACGAATAAAATCAAATTTATTATCAGAAATTAAATCGTAGATTAAGGATACTTTTTCTTTCTTTTTTCGTGCAAAAAACAGTCTATAATCAGAATCATTATTAAAACTCATGAATTGTACAGTATCAATATACACTTTGTCAAGACTCAACTTTTGATTAGGTCTGATACTACTTTTAAAGTTAGTAGATATATCACTGGTTTTAGGTTCAATACTGTCAGTATTTATTATAGCGTCAACTTTTTGATTTTTTGTTTCCTTTTTGTCGGTTTTAGTACCGTTACAAGAGAAAAGAGAGATCATTAATATTACAATAAGTTTTTTCATTATATTCTTTTATAGGTTATTTTTTTAGTTCATTTGTTTCATAAATAATTCTGGAACAATATCTTCAAATTTTTCTGAAAAATAAAATTTTATTATTAGTAATTTTCGATATATTGATTCTTAACACCTGTTTAAAGAGTCTAGGTGTTGAGCCTCTTCAAACTTCTTTTCTTTTAGGACATTAGAACAAGAAATCACAAGTAAAAGGTTCTAATCAATATTTGTTCTTGGTAAGATATCTTTTTAATCGAAAAGAATTCCTCTAGGCTTTGTTACGCCTTTATGTAGCCATTTCGGCGAAAGAAGACCTCGGGGTTTCCGATTCACCTCTCCTTTGGAGAGGTCGAAACTGCCTTTTTACAGTTTTGGGTGAGGTAAAATACCAAATTTCGATTTTTGCCCCTAAGGTCAAAGCTTGTGTCCAGCTTGACTGGGTATGAAACCAGCGAAATACCCTATGGCTTTCCTCGGGGATAGTTGGTTTTAGTTATTTTTGGTAACCAAAAATAATATGATGAGTCAAAATCATTCTTTCACCAAAATTCCACAATAATAATTGTATTTTGGAGATATTTATAGGATTACTAGCGGCAAACATGGTATGCTTTATATTAAATTTTGAAAATACGGCACAGGATCTTTTAATATGAGGTACTGAGGTAACAATAGCGGCAGTAGTGAAATTTAGATGTTTCATTTGAGCAGCTGAATAATAAGCATTTTGATAAGTGTTTTGTGCTCTTTGTTCTTTGATAACACTTAACTCTGGAATTCCTTTTGTAATGGCATAAGTCGCCATTACATCTGCTTCTGTACATTTATTCTGAACAGAACTACCTGTGAATAATATTTTCTTGGCAAAGCCTAGTTTAAACAATTCAATACCTTTATCTACTCTATCTTTCATTATAGAACTTGGTTTGCAATCATTAGTTGCTGGGTTGCCCAATACAATAATAACATCAAATTTTTTTAATGATGAATTGTTTTTGCAATGACTACCAAAATAAGGTACAATAGCTACAGTAAAAATAATAAGTGTACTACTTATTAAAATAAATTTTAGAAATAAAATTACAATTCGTTTGATTAGAGCCATAATTTATTTTTTTGAAAAGAATTGAGTTTCAGATTTTACTTTGAAAAATGTTTGTTCTTGATGTTTTTCAGTTATGATATAATTGTTTAAAAGTAATCTTTTTTTAAGTTCTTTAGAAAATTCTTCGAGTTTTACTTTATCATCTCTACGAAAACTTTGTAAAAACATTACTTTAGAAGCTGTTATAAATTTTATTTCATTCCTTGTGTTTAAAGAATTACCAAATTCTCTAAAATAGACACTTTCAATTTGATTTATATTTGTATTTAAAATATACTTATCGCCACTTTTAATACTAATTTTATTGTTATCTATTATTGCTATAAGTTTTTTTAGATGAATCTTAAAAAGAATGTATAATGGTATAAGTACAAAACCAACAATTTCTAAGGTTGTAAGAAATCGAAATAGGTATCTTGAATTTATTGAATTTAAAGAATAGTGTATTGTTACTTTATTTACAAATGGTATTATATAAGAATTCATAACCCAAAAACTTGGTATAATAACAAAAATTATGCTTAGTATAACTACCTTAGTATTTGAAATAATTTTACTCTTAAAAATAATCGCTTTAAACTTAAATGTGGTATTCATTCTAAAATTGGGTGAAATTTATCCTTTTTTTGACATAAAAAACTACGTCAAAAAAACTGATATACAATGATTTATTACAATTTTTTATTAATTCTTTCTATTAGCTCTTCTGTAACTTTAAATCTGTTTTTAGTTTTTTTAGCAATCTTAATAGCTCTGTTAGCAGCTTTTAATGCTTCTTTGTATTTCTCAATTTTGTATAATAGTGCCGCGTAGGTATCTGTATTATGATAATTTTCATCTAATTCAATTGAACGTTGCACCCATTTAATGGCATAAGCTAGTTTTACTTTATCACTATCTTCTTCATAGACATTCCATGCAAATGAATTAAGTGCATCACTATCATTCCATACTTCATCTATTGACACACTATTTTTTATTTTTTCACCATCTTTATATTCAGCTATATTGATAAGTTCACCTTTGCCATTATATTCATTTACAATACCAGTTCCATTTTCTAGTGTTCCTATATCTAATATATTGCCTTTACTATCAAAACAAGAATTGACTTTCATTAATTTTTTATAATATTTCCAAATTTGAGTTTTATACAATTGCCCATTCTCGTGATATAATTTAAACTCACCTTGAGGTATTTCATCTTTGTAATGGCAAAGAAACCTTAATTGTCCATTTTTATAATAATATTTCCATTCTCCTGTTCTTGTTCTCTTTTTGTAGTATTGTCTCACTTCTTTCAATTGCCCATTATCATAATAATATTTCCATTCAACCAATTCATCTCTTTGGTAGAGCTCAACAGATTCTAGTTGACCATTGTCATAATACATCCATTCTCCCCAAACGTAAGGAGAATTGTATTTACTCTCTTTAGCACTTTTAATTTTACCATCTTCTTTGTACCAAATAAATTTACCATCTCTATCTCCTTTTATATGTTGCCCTTGTGCTTTCAATTGTCCATTCTTATAATACTGCTTCCAATCGCCATCTTCTTTTCCATCTATATAATTATTTATTTCCTTTAGCTTACCATCTTCATAAAACTTTTTCCAAATTCCATATTTACGTCCGTTGTCTGTATGGCCTATTGCTATCACCTGACCGTTTTTGTAAAAATACGTTTCTAGCAATTTTGAAAAATTTCCATGTTCAATATAAATACTTTCTTCTAAAATTCCTTCTTCATTGTATGTTGACCGTACTCCATGTATTTTCCCGTTTTTATATGGAGTGGTTTCTCTTAGCTTTCCATTTTCATAATTTGATGTCCATACTCCATCTTTAATTCCATTATTATAGTTTCCTTTTTCTTCTATTTGCCCATTTTTATAATAATCAATATATTTTCCATTGTATTTATCATTGGTATACTGCCTAGTATTCTTTAATTTTCCATTATCATAATACATTTTCCATTCGCCAGTTTTTAACCCATTTTCAAAATACCCTGTATTTTCTAATTGTCCATTATCATAATAATACTTATACACTCCTGTTCTCTTGTCCTTTTTATAGTGTTCTGAATAGAGTAATTGCTCTTTTTCACCACGATAATGTTTCCATTCACCAGACTTTAAATTCTCTTTATAATGAGCTGTTCTATACAATTTTCCATTCTCATAGCTTATCCATTCACCTGTTTTCTTACCTCTCTTATAGTGTCCTTTATATGATAGTTGCCCATATTCATTATAGGCTATCCATTCGCCAGATTTCTTCTCATTTTTAAATTCTCCTATTATATTATATTCAGATTCATAGTGATCTTTATGTTTATCAATACCGACTGCCCCAAAATTGGTTTTGTAAATTATATCACCTTTAGGGTTATAGAGTCTAAAATCATCAATGAATAAGTTATCTTTATAATGTATTATTTTTCTTAACTCTCCATGATAATAAAAATATTTCCACTCCCCTACTTTTTTTCCATTTTCATAGTATCCAGTCTGTTTTAATTTACCATTTTCAAAATACCATTTCCGCACACCTACAGGCTCACCATCTTTATATTTTCCTGTGGCTTTTAACTGTCCATTGGTTTGATAGTACCATTTCCACTCTCCATCTTTTTTTCCATCCTTGTAATACCCAAGTTCTCCTAAGGCTCCTCCTTTATAATACCATTTCCATTCTCCATTTTTAATTTTATTTATAGACGAACTATCAGCTAGAGATGCTTCTTTCAATTCTTTAATTAAATATCCATCAAAGACATAAGAAGTATATGTTTTTTCAGAACCATCATTAACTTCTATCTGTACCCAATGCCCTTTAAGCAGTTCTCCATTTTCACTAACTTTAAACTTAAAGTTGGTTTTATTTAACAATTTTACCTTGGTTCCATATTTTAATAAGGATAGCGTATCGCTTGTAGCAAAAGGTCTATACCGTTGACGGAGCCCACTTTTAGCCGTTATATAATAAAAATTGTCTTTTTTAGGGTTGATTAAAACAAATTTACCATCATGGTATTTATACTTTTCTATTTCGGTAAAATAATTGACTTCAGTATATTCATTATTTAATAATGTTGAATGACCGTTTCTATTTTTTACCCAAACTTGATTGGCTTTTTGTTGTAAAGGAGCAATTATTTCTTGTGTATTATATTCACTTTCTATCTCTCCAAAAGAGGAAATTAAGAGACCTTTAACTAATTGATTGTTCTTTCTAAAAAACAATGCTTTATGGTAGCCATAACCACAAGCTCCTCGGCCAAATGTAATTTCTAAAACTTCTGTAACACCTTGAATATTAAACCCTTTTAAACGATTAGTTTCAAAAATACTTTTAAATTCAAAATCAATATTATAGCTGATCTCTGATACTATTTCATTGTTCTTTATTAATAAAATAGTTAGGGAATTAACAAGTTTGTCTTTAAATGTTTTTTCTTTTAAACCAAAAGCATAACTATAATTTGAATTCTTTTCTGTTTTTATAATCAAATCTGTTCTAGTGAGGTAATTGGCTGTATTTTGTTCAATTATTTCTCTATTTATACTATCAATTGAAAAAGTTTTAAACTCTACTAACCTTCTTTCTTTGTTATCTGATTTATACCAACCTCCATCTTTATAAGTAATACTTCTTTTTATTCTTCCGGACTCATCATATTCTATAGATTCGCCAATAGAACTTCCTTTATTATAATTTGCAATGTATGATAGCTTTCCATTTTTATGATAGTCTTTTCGTTCTCCATGTAAATCTCCACTTTTATAAGATGCAATACCTTTTAATTGACCAGTTGTATAGTATTCTTTCCATTCACCATTCTTTTCTCCATTTATATAGTCTCCTATTTCTTGTAATTGACCATTTTGATAATAATCTTTACTGACCCCCTCTTTTTCACTATCTTTATAATTAGAAATATTTCTCAAGTTTCCATTATCCCAATAGGTTGTTTCTTCTTGAGCAGACAGACTAATTGCTAAGTAATTTAAGATGATTAATACAATTGTTATTTTTTTCATTTTACGTCAACTTTCTTCTTAATAACCTATTTACAAGGCTATTATTGTTATTTTACACCTAAATTTAGTCTGTAAATATTTATAACCGCAGTCTCAATATATATTTGTAAGTATTGAATCTATATTTGCATAAATTTAAGAATAAAAAAAACCGCTATAAAGCGGTTTTAGTTTATAAAAATAAATGATATCACTAATATTTTTTCATTTTTAGATATATCTGTTCTATAAGTTTTGTTGTAGAATCATAATCATCACCCTGTTTTTTTGCAATTTTGACAGCTTGTTCTGCATAAGTTAATGCTTGCTTGTACTTTCCTGTTTTATATAATAAAGCTGCGTAGGTATCTGTATTATAATAATTTTTATTTAATTCAATAGAGCGTTTCACCCATTTTATAGCATTATTAAGCACTTCAATATTATTTTCATTCTCATAGACATCCCATGCTAAATTGTTAAGTTGGCTTGAATTGTTCCAATCTAATTTTTTTCCATAAATGTATTCAATAGTAGAAATTAATTCACCTTTAGAGTTATATTCTTTTACTGTACCACTACCATATTTTAGTGTTCCTTTATCATATGAATTTCCTTTAGGATCAACGTAAGATAGTACTTCCATAAGTTTTCCTTCTTTCCAAGATTGTACTTTTTTAAGTGTTCCATTATCATAGTAGTATGTCCATTTTCCATCTTTATTATCATCTATATAATTCCCTATTTCAATACATTTACCTTTTTCATTATAAAATTTCCACTCACCATTAAGTCTATTTCTATAATAACTTCTAGTTACGTCTTCTACACCATCAGTAGTTTCTTTTACAGCGTCAACTGCAGCTCTAGCCGCATCAACAGCTTCCGAATTAGTAGCTTCAACAACCCCTTCTAGTGATGCCTCTGAAGCACCATCTTTCACACGGTTATCTGTTGAGTTATTGTGATGTGCACCTTCCCATTTACTAGCTCTTACACCCATCTTGTAATTTTCAACTTTATATAATTTCCCGTCACTTGTATAATATTTCCATTGACTATGTTTTTTTCCGTGTGAATACTCACCTTTTAATTTTTGCTGCCAATTGTCATAATACTGTTCCCATATTCCATGTTTTTTTTCATTATCATCAAAATTACCTATGACCATAGCACGACCATTTTCATAATATGTTTCTTTTTCTGTAATTAAGCCATTATAATAATGAGTTCTTTTTTTTCGTGTTCCATTATAATAATATTCATTCCAATTTCCTGATTTTTTTCCATCTTCATAGCGACCAGATTCTTTCAGTTCACCACTTTGATAATAAATTTTCCAATAACCAGTTTTTTCACCATTTTCATTATGGTTAGTTATACTTTTTAAATTGCCATTATCCCAATAGGTTTTTTTCTCTTGTGTATAACCAGACATGGTTATAGCACTAAAAATCAGCATCAAAATTATTCTTTTTAACTTGTAATTCTTTTTTGAAAGGTTCATTTTATTAATTTAATATATTCATATTCTGCTTGGTTAAAATTAAATTTACCATTTAATTCTTTATAAGCACTAGTTAATTCTATACTTTTTTTATTTAAGATCCAACTTCCATTTATTTCAAGTGTGTCTTTGGGTTTAGTTTCTTCATACCCTACCCCTTTATTACCATAAGAAGTAATCATTTTAGCTTTAATAATATTGTTAGACATAAACTGAATATCAATAAATCTTTGAATCACTCCATTTGGTAAATTATTTAATTTACTATGGGCATAATCTGTATAACTACTATACTGTCCATAAAAATCACGACACTTTCTAGTTTTACAAATTTTATAAAACTCTTTTTTCACTAAAAACAGTGTGTCAAAATTCTTTGTAGCACTTAACTGCCATTGTTTTTGAATTAGTTTGTTAAGATCAATTTCTTGAATTGTACTTTTTAAATATATAGTATCTAATTCCCAATTAGAACCTTTTCTTGCACCTCCTCCAAAATGACTAAATAACTTAATTTCTTTTGTTTTATATCCTTTTTTTTCAATACGTTCTGAAACAAAAAGTGGAGGAGCTTCTCCTCCAATAAATGCAATTTCACGATACCTTTTCTCTTCTAAAGAGAAATTTCCTTTCTCATCAGTAAATGTTTCACCAACAGCACAGCTAGGAATAGGATTATTATTAAAGTCAACAATTGTTCCCGTTATAGCTGGTCTACTCAATCTTGACACCAAACAAGATGAAAAGAGAAATGTTATAGCAATAATTAAGATTAAATTTGTTTTTATCATTAATCAAAAGTAACTAATACATAAAAGATATGATTATTCTAATTTATATTCGTTAAGGTTTAGTTTATATTTGATAGTAAGAGTTTTTTTACTATCGAGAATGAAATTAATGGTTTACTCTTTTATGGTTCTTAAATAAAGGCGGAAATCATCAAAATCATTTTTTTCTATGTTATTCTCAAAAATTGTAATGGTATCAACTATTTTATAATTTAGATTTATTTGGAACCATTGCTTCTACTATTTCAGGAACATTGACAGCCATATACAAAAAACAGATCCATTTAGTGTTTTTATAATAGCTGTTTGTTGGCGGAACTACGTGATGGTTTAATTCTCAGAATCTCTGTTCCTTAGGTGCAAGACTTAAACTATATTTAAGCTATTATAGATGCTACACTTTTCACAATAGCTATCAAAAAAAATGATTAGTAATCTCCTAAAGTTTCAGCATTTTGAGCTAAAGCAATTTCTAATTGTTCATCATTTGGTGCTTTACCATGCCAAGCATGTGTATGCAT
>JAMONB010000189.1 GCA_027066745.1 Flavobacteriaceae bacterium | reverse complement strand
CGTGTTGAAAAAATTGCGATTAAAGATGCAAAATTAAGAACCTTTATTGCTGATGATAACAGTAGAGATGATTTGGTAGCACATATTTATGATGTTACCTATGGCGTTGTAAAACCTACCGATAATTTAGTGGTTATTGATGATAGTATTGTACGTGGTACTACCTTAAAGAAAAGTATTATCAAAATATTAGACCGCTTAGGACCTAAAAAAATTATTGTTGTTTCTTCAGCTCCACAAATACGTTATCCTGATTGTTATGGGATAGATATGGCAAAATTAGAAGAATTTATTGCCTTTAGAGCAGCTTTAGAGCTCCTTAAAGAAACCAATCAATATCCTATTATTGATGAGATATATAAACTGTGTAAACAACAAGAAAATGTAAAAGAAGAACAATTAGAAAATTATGTACAAGCAATGTACAAGCCTTTTACAGCAGAACAAATTTCTGATAAGATTGCACAAATGCTAAAAACAGAAGCTATCAATGCTGATATAGAAGTTATTTTTCAATCTATTGAAAATTTACACAAAGCCTGTCCTAAAAATGCTGGCGATTGGTATTTTACAGGTAACTACCCAACTATTGGTGGTACAAAAGTGGTAAACCGAGCATTTATCAACTTTTATGAAGGAAATAATAAACGAGCATATTGATTTTGTTTGTTTATAGTAACTTTGTTTCTTAACAAACCTATAGAAAAAGGAGACAAAATGGAATATAGAAAAACTCTTTTAAGTGATTTAGATTTAATAACAGAATTATTACAGCTAGGAAGAATAACATCCTGTTTTCGTTAAATTTACAGAGAATCTTTTACCTTGGCATTCTAATTGCTATATCCTACTTACAATAAATACAAACATATGAAAACCCTTACATCAATAACATTAAGCGTAATCACATTAATCATGTTTACACAATGTGCCAGCAGTCAATTTGATAAAAAACCACCTTTTACTGTGGACAATGCCAAGCATCAAAAATGGGTTGGTGGTAAACCTGGCTCAAACGGAACTTTAGTAAACATAGAATTAACCGAAACAGTCGCAAACAACATAAGTTTTGATTCTATCTATTTTAACGGAGAAGCTGTAAAAGTTAGTGTTAGCTCTTTAAATGGTAAAACAACCATTTCAGGACGATTTTCAACAAATTCTTATAAAGATAGACCTTTAATTATAGATTCAGATCCTAAAAAAGAATTTGGTAATAAAGCTCCGATACTATCTCAAAAAATCCCTTTTGAACTTGCTAAAAATGAATGTGTTATCAGTTATACTATCAATAATAAAAAGCACTATTATAAACTTGGTGAATTAAAAAAAGGCAAGATGATCATTCACCAATAAAACTCTAATCTTAACAAAAAGTCGCTTCTAAAGTGCTTGATTATTTACATTCTGTCATTCCAGCATAGGAGGAATCTCATTGAAATTTTTATAGGTTCATCACTTCACTTATTCCTCTTTTCTCCCGAATCCTCTGTACTGAATGACATTTTACCATTAATAATTAATGCATTTAAGGCAAGAACATACACCAGTTTTTCTACCCTAAAATATTTTTGGCACAGTTTTAGTTTATACTACAGTAATAACATTAAAATTCACGCTTATGAAAGCTTTAAAATTACTTACCGTATTATTTTTAACCATCACTATATTTAATTCATGTGTCTCTAATGATAGTTATTATGTTGACGATTCTATTTCACTTGAACAATTAGTATCTTCATATGATTTATGGTATATAGATTATAATAGAACTACAGGCGATATTGATGTCCCTTTTCTATCAAAAGCTTTTACTTTATCATTCCATAACGGACGCTTAATTGCAAATAATAATTTAGTAGGTTTAGGGTCAGTTGGTGATGGTTATGGAGATGAGATAGGATACTACGAAACTATAAATGGTGTATTAGAAATAGATCATAAACAAGATGGTTTTATAGATTTAGAGGTTGTACAATTGTCTAATAATGAAATAAAATTAAGAGATACGCAAACAAATACTTCCTATTATTTAATAGGGTATCAAAAAAATAATTTCGACTACGACTTTGTTTTCTATGACAATATTGAATATTTTTTACAAGAATATGAAGCTTGGGAAAAAACATACGTGAGTCAAGAAGGTGCTTTGAATGATTTTGATAATGAAAACTTTTTACAATTTACACCTGAACAAAATACAACTTTTAGATCTTCTAAAGATGAGTTTGGCACGAATGTTGAATATCTTATTTGGGATTTTGTAGGTGGATATGAAGTGTTTGATGTTACAGGAAAAGACGACCTTAAAATTTTAACATTAGATTATGATTCTCTAGACAATGAAGAATTCGAATTGAGCGTTATAAGTGACAACAAGATTGATTTATTTCATGCTGCTTCTGGTACAACATATACCTTTAACGGAAGAAATAATATCATCTTCAAAAATATTGTAGGAAAAGGAAAAATTCCTAAAACAAGAAAACGATTTAAAACAAATCGTAAAACAAAAAAATAAAAACCAGCTTCCGCATAAGTTTCGGACATGCAGGTTTAACAATAAGGTTTGGTTAGTTGATTTTGGTTGATTAAGTTCAACCAATACACCGTCTCAGAAATTCTGAGGCGGTTTTTTTTGTATCTTTATTGTCATAATAACCACATATAAATATGAAAGGCCTTATAGAAACTTACATTGTTGACTCATTTACAGACAAACCCTTTAAAGGAAACCCAGCTGGAGTCTGTATTCTAAAAAATAAACTAAAAGACAGCCAAATGTTATCTATTGCTAAAGAACTAGGATTATCAGAAACAGCATTTATTAATAAACTAGACCATTTAGATACATACGGTATACGTTATTTTTCTCCTAAAATGGAAATTCCACTTTGTGGGCATGCAACACTAGCATCATCAAAAGTTATTTTTGAAAAAAATTCAAGCCTAACGAAAATTCATTTTATTACTATTCAAAATTTAGACTTAAAAATACAATGTAAAGACGAAAAGATACTTATGGAGTTTCCTGTATATAAAACAAAACCACAAGATGCTCCAATAGCATTACTCAATGCTCTTGGAATAGAAAAGGTGATAAATAGTGTATATAATGAAGAAACAGAGATTTTACTTCTTGAAATTAACGATAGTCAGGTATTAAATGATTTAACTCCAGATTTTGAAAATTTGAAGAGTTCTCATACATCAATAAACGGTGTTTTGGTTACTGCAATTTCTAAACAAGACAATTATGATTTTGAGTCGAGATATTTTTGGCCTTGGAGCGGAACAAATGAAGATCCTGTAACTGGAGCAACACATACTTTTTTAGCAAAATACTGGAGCAAACAATTGAACAAAACTAAAATGAATTCTTACCAGTGCTCAGAAAGAACAGGTTTTATGGAAGTTGAATTGATTAATGACGATAAATTAATCATTAAAAGTGTCGCACAAATAATTTTGAAAGGCGAATTAACAATTTAATAATACTTAGCAAACGCCTTTAAATAAAAAAATTCTTAAAACCAACTATCCCTGAGGCAAGTCATAGGGATATTTCGCTGGTTTCATACCCAGTGAAGCTGGGCACAAGCTTTGACCTTAGAGTCAAAAATCGAAATTTGGCATTTTAGGCATTTTACCTCACCCGAAACTGTAGAAAGGCAGTTTCGACCTCTCCCAAGGAGAGGTGAATCAGAAACCGTCTATTTACGTCAGAGGAATTATTTAGTTTTAAACGTTCTCACATAATTTACAACATCCCATCGTTGTTCTTCAGAAAGTATTGGTCCCCATTTAATCATATCATTTCTACCATTGGTAATTTTCCAAAAAAGTTCGCCATCAGATTGAGATTGTACCATGCTTAAGGTTAAATTTTGAGGCTTTGGTGTTAAAGCTTTACCACCAACACCATCACCTTTTCCTTGTTTACCGTGGCACACCATACACCTTGTTTTAAAAATTTTAGCTCCTTTTGTAGCAGAAGCACTTTTATTAGACGCATTAATAGGGTTTTTTAAGTCTTTTGCACCTTCTGGGGCTTTCCATCTATCTTCTTGAAAAGTAAAACTCATCACGCCTAAAAAGACGATAGCACCAAATATATAAAGTAATTGTTTTTTCATTATTTCTAGGTTTTAATTGTTGATAATTGTCTTATTATCATAGTATTTAAGGCAAATGATATGCCAAAGTTTGGGTTAAATGTAAAAAAACACAGTTAAATACAAACGTTTTTAATTACTTTTTATTCTAAAAACACTTTATTTTAACACAAAAAAGTAGTGATAAAGTAACTTTTAAATCACCAAACCACTACTTATAAAAAGGTTATTATTAAACTAATTACAAATCAAACTTAATCCCTTGTGCTAAAGGTAAGTCTGTTGTATAATTAATCGTATTAGTTTGACGTCTCATATAAACTTTCCATGCATCAGAACCAGATTCACGTCCTCCGCCAGTTTCTTTTTCGCCTCCAAAAGCACCTCCTATTTCGGCTCCTGACGTACCGATATTCACATTGGCAATACCACAATCTGAGCCTGCTACAGACAAGAAGCGTTCAGCTTCACGTAAATTATTGGTCATAATTGCAGAAGATAAGCCTTGAACTACTCCATTTTGGATTTCTATAGCATTTTCAACATCTCCAGAATATTTTAATAAATATAATATCGGTGCAAAAGTTTCGTGCTGTACAATTTCATAACTATTATCTGCCTCAGCGATAGCAGGTTTTACATAACAACCGCTTTCATAACCCTCGCCAGAAAGAACACCGCCTTCAATAATTAAATTACCGCCTTCATCAATAACTTTTTTCAAAGCTGCCTGATACATCGCAACAGCTTCTTTATCGATTAACGGTCCCATATGATTGTTTTCATCTAATGGATTACCAATAACTATTTGTTTATAAGCATCAACAATCGCATTTTTTACTTTATCATACATACTTTCATGGATGATCAATCGTCTTGTAGAAGTACAACGTTGACCTGCAGTACCAACAGCTCCAAAAACAGCTCCAATAACAGTCATTTTAATATCAGCATCTGGTGTAACAATAATAGCATTGTTACCTCCTAACTCTAATAATGATCTTCCTAAGCGTTCTGCCACTCTTTGAGCAACAATTTTACCCATTCTAATAGATCCTGTTGCAGAAATTAGCGGTACACGTTTATCAGTAGTCATTAATTCACCTACGCGATAATCTCCGTTTATCAAACATGAAATACCTTCAGGCAATCCGTTTTCTGCAAATACAGCTGCTGCTATATTTTGACAGGCAATACCACAAAGTGGTGCTTTTTCAGAAGGTTTCCATACACATACATCTCCGCAAATCCAAGCCAAGGCTGTGTTCCAAGCCCAAACAGCGACAGGAAAATTAAATGCAGAAATAATTCCGACAACGCCTAACGAATGGTATTGATCATACATTCTATGTCCAAAACGTTCACTATGCATGGTTGAACCGTCTAATTGTCGTGAAAGACCTACTGCAAAATCGCAAATATCTATCATTTCTTGTACTTCTCCTAAGCCTTCTTGGTAACTTTTACCCATTTCATAAGAAACCAATTTTCCTAATGGTTCTTTCAATTCACGTAATTTTTCACCAAATTGACGTACAATTTCTCCTCGTTGAGGAGCTGGTTTCAATCGCCAGGTTTTAAATGCGGTTGTTGCTGTTTGCATCATTGCTTCAAAATCTTCTGGTGATGTTGTTTTTACTTTTCCTATAAGTTTTCCGTCAACAGGTGAATAACTTTCAATTATTTCACCATTTGAAAACCATTTTGAACCTGTAGAAGTTCCTTCATTTATGTCTTTTACACCAAGTTGTTGTAGTGCTTTTTCTATACCGAAATCTGTCATTTTAATAGATTTTAATTTGGAGCTAAATTACAAAATAATTATACTTATAATCCTTCAAAAAGAGAAAAAATAATACAACAAAAAAGCCGAATATTGCTATTCGGCTTTTTAGCTATACTTGGCAACCAACCAAATATAAATTAACCAACTAAAATCTATAATTTAAACCTGCGTAAATACCAAAAAAATAAGGTTTAAACCCTCCTGAATTCTTAGAATACGTATTCAACTGGTATTTAAGCATTGGTGATGTGTTTATAAATAAGTTTGGACTGATATTATACTCTAAATCAAGCCCAACATTTCCACTAAAATTTATATCATTTACATTTGAGGCTTCTCCTAAAGGGATACTTTTACCTGAAGAGCTTATTGAAATAGTATTTCCATATAAAAAGTAAGTACTAAATCCTCCTACTAAATTCACTCCTAACTTTTTTTGAACCAAAGTATATTTTGCTTCTAAAGGCACCTCAACATAACTCAACTTTTGGTATAAATTGCCAGAATTATTAAAAGGCGATTTTTTTCTAAAAGGAATTTGTGAAACTTCTATAGCTTGGGTTATGTGTGCATCACTAGAAAATACTTGTGCTGAAGCTCCTTTGATATTAAAATTAATATTTGATGTGTTAGATTGATTTAATAAGGACGATGATACAATTACCTTAACGTTTGAAGTGGAATAAGCTAAATCAATATTCTGAATGCCAGATTGCAAACTAAATTTATCAGAGAGTTTATAATTAACTTTTACACCATAGGTTAAAGAACCTTTACTGTTTTTTGAGTTATCTACTAATGATGGATCTATTGGTGAACCTTCTAATGAATTCATGTAAACTGGTCCTGCTGTAGAGCCTATAGACCACTTATTAATATTCTTTCTAAATTCTTCAATAGTATTTTGTTCATGAAGCTCTTCTAAAATGTCTTTTTTTTGACTTTTAATCGGTTTTTCTACATCCGTTAATATTAAATTCTCTTTATTTACTTCTTGTTGTTTTGCATTCTCAAAATGATTCCTATTTTTATCTTGCTGTTGTTCTTTTATGTTCTGTTGATTATCTGCAACCTCTACATTATTATTTATTTTATTGTTGAATACGTTTTGAATACGTTCCTCTTTTTGTGTTATACGTGGGATTGTTGAGTTTTGTTGATCTGGTTTTTGTTTTGTTGTAATTAACGTTTTTTCTGTTGCTACACCGTTTAGTTGCTTATTAACATTCTCTTTATCCAATAATTGTTCTTCTTTTTTAGAGTTTTTATCCTTATTTTCTTCAGAGTTGTCTGAATTCGTAATGGTATTAGGTGAATTATTTTTTATGTCATTATTATTGTAAAATCGAGATCCTACAGAAACAACTGTTATTAGAATTGCCGCTGCTCCTGCAAAACGCAACCACAGCGGTACAATTCTTCTCTCTCTCTTTTTCACAAGTTCTTTCTCAATGCCTTTCCAAACATGAGCCTCAGGAAAAACCTCATAATCTTTAAATTTTTCCTGAAAAATTCTATCTATATTCTTTTTATCACCCATCATTAAAGTGCTTCATTTTTTTTTGATTGGTACAATTCAATTTTATTTCTTAAAATCACCTTCGCCCTTGATAAATTAGACTTCGATGTGCCTTCAGAGATATTTAACATGCTCGCAATTTCTTTATGAGAATAACCATCTAATACATATAAATTAAAAACCAATCGATATCTAGTTGATAAACCTTGAATTAATTCTAATAAAAAATCTAACGAAATGTTTTCATCATCTATTTCTAGATCTATTTCTTCAGGTATTTCCTCACTTACTAATGTTAAAACATTTTTTTCTCTATAGGTCTGCAAAGCGGTATTGACAATGATTCTTTTTAACCACCCTTCAAAAGATCCTTTAAATTTATACTGTTCAATTTTATCAAAAATGGTTAAAAAACCATTGTGTAAATTGTCTTGTGCTTCTTGATAATTTCTTGAATATTTTAAGCACAACCCGAACAGCTTACCTGCAAAAAGCTGGTAAATTTCAGATTGTGCTTTTCTATCATTTTCCTTACAGCTATTTATGAGCTGTTTTAAACCCATTCTTTTTTACTTATTTTATTACAGGCACGACAATATCTTCAAAAATATCATTCCCTTGACTATCTTCTCCTTTCCAAAACCTAAAGGTATAATCTTCTGTTTGGTTTACATTTACCACAAATTCATATTCTTTTTCAATAACAGCATCTGTTTCCGTACAATCTCCTGCTGAATCAAAAAGTGCAGTAATTGCTACAATTCTAGATGTATTATTATATTTATAGTATAAACTATGAAATGAATGACATTTATCAGGCAAGTCATAAGTAACTTTAACTGTATAAGATTTTCTGTATTCAAACTCAGTTGGTACAATAGCCTCTTTAATAGGTAATGATTTAAATGATAGGTTTGAGTTGCTATCATCATCAATACTACATGATGAAAATGTGAGTGCAACTAATAAAATAAATAAATAATTTTTAATCATAATTGTAAATTTATTAATTCAACTTACTTGTTAGATGCTAAAAACTCATTAGAGTTGCGTAAAATATTTGATTTATTACTATTCAGGACTCCCTATTTTACCAATAAAACTTATTGCCTGTGTTGTTTTTTCTGTTATTAAAAAAAGAAATGGCCTGTTTAGTACAAGTTTATAGTCTAGTCCAATAGATGTGGTTCCTATTCCAACTGCTGTTGCTGCTGCAGCTTCTGTACCTTGTTCATTTACTTCTATATACGTTTTTTGCAAAACAAATGATATTTGTGTAGCGGTATTGCTTATGCCACTAAAATCAGCACGATCTGTAAAAGCAATTCCTAAGCCCATATTTTTTAATGCTTTATTAAACATTTTTTCATACGAAAAAGAAAATTTCGGTAAACTAAGCGAAACTCTCTCTTTGGTATATTGATTAAGCCATTGTTTCCATTGCTTTTCATCCAATACCGATATAACTTCTTTAATTGATTTATTAATATTGGGTAATAAAAGCACCATATTATATTTATCATTTTTATATGGTAACAAAACTGATGAAAAGAAATTATTTTCTAAATACAATAAATCTTCACTCATATTCATCATTTCTGTCTCTTTTAAACTTTGTAAATCAATATAAAAAGGTTCTAAAGTATTATTCTTTTTGTCAAAAGTGTATTTCCAGTCGCTTTTAAAATACAGAGCATTTATGGCATACATAACCATATTTGAAGGAATATCTTCTATTATTGTTGGTATTTTTTCTTGTGTTTTATCAGAAACCCAATTATTAATAATATTTACTGAATTAGAATTTTTAAAATCTAAGTTTTGTACTTCTGCATTGTAAAAACGTTTATTCAGTTTAATAAACTCTTCTTTAACAGGAAACCTATTGTCAATCCACAATGAATTTGCAATACTAAATGTAGAGCCAAAAGTATTCTCTGTTAAATGGTTGATTATACTTTGGTTTACTGTATTTATTTCATTTAAAGAAGCGTCTCCATAATTAAAAGCTTGATTAAAAGCATTTAGTGTTTCATTTTTTGCACCATTACATACCATTCCTAAAGCTAATGAAGCACTTACTGGTGAAATCATATAATTTGCTTTGGTTTCTTCTTTTGCTATTTCCTTAAAAATAGAAAATGCAAACTCATTATTTGCCTCAACTATTTTCGTGCTTTTTGGAATAGATTTAAATGATTGTTCAGTTTCATCGCTGTCTGTATTACAAGACATAAACACTGTAATCAAAAAGAGTAAAATAAACAGACTTTTTTTATTCATAATATTAAAGGTTTAATCTTTTTATTTTAGATGAATAAAATATCGAACGGTTGCGTAAATTTAAATTACTTTTGCTTTAATAATGTATTTTATGTATAAAAACGCGTTTTTTTCTATACAAACTAAAACTGATTTTGAAGAGCTTACTCTTCAAATTTTTAAACATCAAGCTAGTAATAACATAGTTTACAAGCAGTTTTTAAAACATTTAAAAATTTCTATTTCATCCGTTAAACACCTAAAAGATATTCCTTTTTTACCTATTCAATTTTTTAAAACTCATAAAGTTGTCAGCACAACTCAAAAAGAACAACAAACCTTTAGCAGTTCTGGTACTTCTGGCAATTTAACTAGTAAACATTATGTTACTGATCTTTCAATCTATGAAAATAGCTATTTAAAAGCTTTTGAATATTTTTATGAAAAAATAGAAGATTATACCGTTTTAGCTTTACTACCTTCTTATTTAGAACGGAACGGCTCTTCGTTAATTTATATGGTTAACGATTTAATTAAAAAATCTGAAAAACCTGAAAGCGGATTTTACCTCAACAATTTATCTGATTTAAAAGATAAACTAATTTCACTTGATGGTCAAGGTAAAAAAGTGTTATTAATTGGTGTTTCTTTTGCTTTATTAGACTTGGTTGAAAAATACCAATTTCAGCTTACGACTACCATTGTAATGGAAACTGGAGGTATGAAAGGCAGAAGAAAAGAATTGGTTAGAAATGAACTACATGACATCCTAAAACAAGGCTTTGGCTTAGAAAACATCCATTCAGAATATGGAATGACGGAATTACTTAGTCAAGCTTATTCTAATGGAAATGGTGTTTTTAAAACTCCACCTTGGATGAAAATACTCATTCGTGATACCGAAAACCCTTTACAATTACTACCCAACAATCACACAGGAGGTATCAATATCATTGATTTGGCAAATGTCAATTCTTGTTCATTTATTGCAACTCAAGATTTAGGTAAGGTTCTAACTCACACTACTTTTGAGGTTTTGGGTCGGTTTGATCATTCTGACATTAGAGGTTGTAATTTGTTAACCCACTAATTGATAATGTCTCGTTTCACTATTTTCTTTTACTACTTTTAACGTATCTATATAATTTTTAAACTCTTCTACGTAATTAAAAAATAACGCTTTGTCATTTGTTGTTCTTTTTAAGGTTCTAACGCCCTCTAAAGAACCAATAATAAACTCTGAAACAGGCTCTGTATTGATATGTCTACTTAAATAACCATCTTCAATTCCTCTATATAATAAATTAATTAAAGCAATTTTCCATTGATCAAAAATTGCTTTTAATTGACCTTGCAAATCATAATCATTTGGTTCATAACTTAATTGAACAATAAAATTGGTCAAAGGACTTCCTATATTTTGGGTGAGTTTGTTTTTTAATATTTTATCTTCAAGTAGGTCAGATAGTATAAATATTGGATTTCCTCTTTCACTAATAGGCTCAATAAATTCGCTATGAATCTCTTTTTCTATTCTTTCTTGAATAATCGCTTCTACAAAATGATGCTTATTTTCAAAATGGTAATAAAACGCTCCTTTTGTTAAATTTACTTCATTGATTATATTGTCTATACTAATGGCATGAAAACCATAAGTATTCATTAGTTCATACCCTTTATCTATTAAAACCTGTCTGGTCAATTTTCTTTTAATTTCTTGTGTCATAAT
>JAMONB010000188.1 GCA_027066745.1 Flavobacteriaceae bacterium | reverse complement strand
TTGCTTTTGTTTTATCAAAGCTTTTTACTGTACCAAAAGTAACTGGACATCTAGCAACAGCTGCATATTTCATATTTGGCAATTTGATATCCAACCCATATTTAGGTTTACCTGATGCAAAATCAGCACCATCAATACTTTTTAATCCTTTACCAATATATTTAAAATCTTTAGGGTCTTTTAAAGTAGGATTTTCAGGAACCTCAACTTTTGATGCTTCTTTTATCAGGTCTCCATAAAATATTTTTTTATTGGAGCTTGTATCAATCACATAATGATTTTCTGTTTTTAATACTGATTCATCAACTTTTAACTGAGTTGCAGCAGCAGTAATTAACATGGCCTTGGCTGTTGCACCCATTTTACGCATAGTTTCATAAAGCGTTCTAACACTTCTTGAACCATCTGTATTTTGATTGCCATAATTAGAATCTCCAATAGCTTGTACAATACTCACTAGACTCCAATCGGCATCCATTTCATCAGCAATAATTGAAGTTAACGAGGTTCGTACACCTTGTCCCATTTCAGATCTGGATGCTGTTAAAATTAAATCTCCATTATCTTTTAACTGGACAAAAAGATTAGGTTCAAACGTTTCACCATTAAAGGCTCTCTTCATTGGATTTTTTTCTGAAGAGGATGGTACATTACATGCAATGATTAATCCTCCTGATGCTAAACCAATATTTCTAATAAAACTTCGTCTTGTTACTTTTTGTATACGACTCATTTCGTTTCTGTATTTGCATTAATTAATTCAGCTGTCTTATGAATAGCACTTCTAATACGTTGGTAGGTTCCACATCTACATATATTGCCACTCATAGCGGTATCAATATCTGTATCAGTTGGGTTTGTGTTTTTATCTAACAAAGCAACAGCAGACATGATTTGACCCGATTGACAATAACCACATTGAGGCACATTAATATCTTCCCATACTTCTTGCAATACTTTATTCACCTTTTCAACACCTTCAATGGTTAAAATGTTTTTATTATTTGCTAATGAAACTGGAGTTGAACATGAACTAACAGGATTACCATCTACTAATACCGTACATGCACCACAAAGACCTTTACCACAACCATATTTTGTCCCTGTTAAGCCTATAAAGTCTCTAATAACCCATAGTAAAGGTGTGTTTTCATCAACATCAATTTGATGTTCCTTATTATTAATTGTCAGTTTAACCATAATTAATTATCAATTTTGCTTTAAATTTAGGATAAATTAATAAGATATTTCATCGTAAAATGTTAAATATTATTTGTTTAAAAAACGGATTCTTTCTTTTTTATGAAAAGAAGATAAATATTCATTAAAATATTAGGTAGTAAATCATCAAATTTATTACATTTGCACCCCACTTTAAAAAGTGATGTTCTTTAAATTTTGGAGAGGTGCCAGAGTGGTCGATCGGGGCTCCCTGCTAAGGAGTTGTACCTTTACGGGTACCGGGGGTTCGAATCCCTTCCTCTCCGCAATCAAATTGAATTGTGATTCGATTTTTTGAGAAGTTAAAAATAATCAAGCTCACATGAATTAGTTTTTAATTTTCTGAAAATTGTGAATTTGCTAATAGCAAATTATAAGTTCTATTTGCAGTATCTGGTAAAAGGGATCAACGAAGTTAATCTCCATTACACCTCGGGGTGTAGCGTAGCCCGGTTATCGCGCCTCGTTTGGGACGAGGAGGTCGCAGGTTCGAATCCTGCCACCCCGACAAATTAAAGCTATTAGTTCTTGTAGAAAGTTTGCTTTCTCAAGAGAATGAAAAGCTTTGGTTGAATTAAAGAGTATTCAAGATTAACGAAAGCTAATCTTAATGGTGGCATAGCTCAGCTGGATAGAGCACCTGCCTTCTAAGCAGGCGGTCCTAGGTTCGAATCCTAGTGCCATCACTTCAAGCACAAAACCTGTAATTATATTGCAGGTTTTTGTAATTTAGAAAAGATTAATGCACAGCTTTGCTAGTTTTGTATTTGCAAAATAGACAGTAAAAGTCTGTAATGCTACCCTAATCATTCTTAAGTACAACATTTACAATTGTTGATTAGACACATTTGTAAAAGAGGTGGTAATGCATTCATAATAAATAAATGAAAATTTATAATAGTAACTCTTTATAAATTATGTCGTATTTTTATTCTAATTTTTTTAACAAATGACTAAAATTAAAAGATTACTCATTATATTAGTAATACCTTTATTTGCCTTTACAGCACATAAATATTATATTAGTCTAATAAAAGTTGAATATAAAACAAGTAGCAAATCACTACAAATCACAATGCGTATTTTTATTGATGATCTACAAGAAGCCATCAATAAAACGTACATTAAAAACTTTGAATTTGGAGAGCCTAATGAAAGTAAAAATATTAATGAGTTGATAATTAATTATATTCAAGATAATTTTACTGTCAAAATCAACTCCCAAAACAAGGTCTATCAATTCTTAGGTAAAGCGTATGATAACGATGTCATTTTTATCTATTTAGAAGTTGAAGACATTGAAACAATACAACATATTGAAATAAAAAACAGTATGCTAATGGCTACTTTTTCAGAACAAAAAAACATTATTAAACTAAAAATAAACAACACAAAAAAGACCTTTCTATTAACAAAAGAAAAGGATAAAGATTTGTTAAAATTGAATTAAATATATTCAAACTAATTCAAATTAATTACCTTCGAAAACTTTAACAACCAAAATAACCCAATTTTAAATGAAAAAAATCAGTCTATACGTATTCTCATTTTTGATGATTTCTTCTTTTACATTTGCTCAAGAACAAGATGCTCAAATAAAAGAAAGGAAACCAGGTCATACAAGCACTACCAAATTCAGACAATTAAAACAAGAGTTAGCGACACCTAACTCACAACATACGGCTTCTGGTGCTCCTGGTCATGCATATACACAGCAACAAGTTGATTATGTAATGAATATTACTATTGATGATAAAACTCAAAAATTATTTGGAGATGAAGTAATTACTTATCACAATAATTCTAAAGATCAATTAGAGTATTTATGGGTACAATTAGATCAAAACATGAGAGCTGCTGATTCTAAAACTCCAGATGTTAAACAAACTACAATGGAAGCTAGTTTTAATGGTCCTGTCACTTTTACTAAAGATTATTTAAAAAAACCTTTTGACGGAGGTTTCAAACTTGAATATGTCAAAGATGTTAATGATAAGCCTTTATCATATACTATCAATAGTACAATGATGCGAATAAATCTTGTAAAACCATTAGCACCAGGTGAAACTTTTGTATTTAAGATTAAGTGGTGGTATACTATTAATAATTATATAAATGATGGAGGTCGTTCGGGCTATGAGCATTTCCCTAAAGATGGTAATAATTTATATGTAATCGCCCAGTTCTTTCCTCGTTTAGCGGTTTACGATAATGTTGAAGGTTGGCAAAACATGCAATTTTGGGGGCGAAGTGAGTTTGCCTTAGAGTTTGGTAACTATACAGTTAATATAACGGCCCCATCTGATCATATTTTAAATGCAACAGGACTACTTCAAAACCCTAAAGAAGTCCTATCTAGAACACAGTATAAACGTTTTCAAGCTGCAAAAAAGAGTTTTGACGAGCCAATAATTATTGTCACTCAAGCAGAAGCTGAAGTAGCAGAAAAATCACATTCTGATAAAACAAAAACATGGAAATTTTACGCAGAGAATGTTAGAGATATTGGTATTGCAACCTCTAGAAAATTTATTTGGGATGCAATGGCTGTAAATATTAACGGTAAAACTGTAATGGCCTATTCATTATATCCTAAAGAAGGAAATCCGTTATGGGAAAAACATTCTACAAAAGTAGTTGCCAATACCTTAAAAGTATATTCAAAATATACTTTTGATTATCCTTATCATAAAGCAATTTCTGTTCATGCAAGGCAACAAGGAATGGAGTATCCACAAATTTGCTGGAATTATGGTAGACCAAAAGAAGATGGCACCTATTCTGACAGAGTGAGAGATGGTATGATTGGGGTTGTTACTCATGAAGTTGGACATAACTTTTTTCCGATGATTGTAAATTCTGATGAACGTCAATGGACATGGATGGATGAAGGTTTAAATTCATTTGTTGAAATGCAGGCTGAGTTTGAATATGATCCTAATTTTAATACTCGCAGTTTACCAAAAGATGTTGTTAGTTATATGAGTATGGATCAAGACCATTTATCACCAATAATGACACAAGGAGACCATGTCTATAATTTTGGGCCAAATGCTTATTCTAAACCTGCAGCTGGTTTGACCATGTTAAGAAATACAATTATGGGGCCAGAATTATTTGATTATGCATTTAGAACCTATTCTAAACGATGGATGTTTAAACACCCTACGCCTGCAGATTTCTTTAGAACAATGGAAGATGCATCTGGAATGGATTTAGACTGGTTTTGGAGAGGATGGTTTTATACAACCGATTATAATGATATTGGAATTAAAGAGGTTAAAAAATATTATTTAACTAATAAACCAACAAAGGCGGCTATTGCTGATGCAGAAAAATATGGAATGAATCTAGATGACTTTAAAGATAAATTAGTCTACTTTATTTCTGAAGAAGAAATTGGAAATCCGAATAAGGCAAAGAAAGTTAAAGATTTTAAAATGTTAGATAACTATTTAAATAGTTTATCTGAAACTGAAAAAAGTAGAATAAAAGAAGCTCCAAATTATTTTTATGAAGTGACTTTTGAAAAACCAGGAGGATTAGTCTTACCACTTATTGTAGAATTAACTTATGAAGATGGAACAAAAGAACGTCAACAATTTCCTGCTGAAATATGGAGTAAACATGATGCAGAAGTAAAAAGAATTTTTGCCAGTTCAAAACAAATTACTAATATTGTAGTCGATCCCGATTTAGAAACAGCAGATATAGACATAACCAACAATAGTTGGCCTAAAAAAATTGAAAGTAATCAATTTGAGAAATTCAAAGACAAATTGAAAAATTAGTGTTTTTAAATTTAGAGTTTTTTGTTAATACCCTAAACATTTTTAATGTTTAGGGTATTTTATTTCTACTAACCAGAGTTCGACCTAAGATTTGTTTGCAGTTTAGATGAATTTTTTTTAATTTGAAGAAGCGTTATTATGCGACATTATAATTTTAAATTGGTATAACTGGTTAGTTTTGAGGAGATTTGACGAAAATTCATCAAATCCGAAGGGAATATAAATAAAAGGCAATATTTTCATGTAACCTTTTTGAAATGTCAAGATATTCATTCAAATCTCACCTTTTCTTTACAGTTTGTATATCAAACTTAGGTCGAACTCAGGTTACTAATTAAGAAAGGTTTTAAATTACTTTTTGTCGTAATCAATACCATCAGATAAAATTCTAATACGTTTATCATTAAAATTTACATCAAACAAACTTCTTTGTTTTTCTAATAAAGAAGTTTCTATATTATTTAAATCTAAAATAGAATGAAATAAATCATCTGAAACATATGGTTTATGAATATTTGATTCTATAGTAACTACTTTCTCAGATTCAGAAGTTATAAATGTTGGAGACAACCATAGTAAAAAAGGAATTTCAACATTCACTTTTGGAAATGACTTTACAGCATGATGCCCTAGCAGATCCTGTTCATCATAAACATTTTCACCATGGTCTGAGAGGTAAATTGCTGAAGCTATTTGTTTAGTATTCTCTTTGCTATTTAGTGTAATCATATTAAATAGACTGTCAATAACAAAGTCATTATATAGTATTGAATTGTCATATTCAGCAATCATTTGCTGCTTTTCTATTTTTCCTTTAAAAAAATTAAACTTTTTTGGATAACGTTTATTATATAATAAATGATTTCCCATTAAATGTAAAATAATAAGCTTTTTAGTAGTATTGTCATTTAATGCCTTAGAAAAAGGGGCAAATATTTTTTCATCTAAAGAACTTTTTAAATCACTTTCATAAGATGAATTACTTAATATGTTAACAAACTTGGTGTTGTCAGCTTTAGCTCCAATAGAGCTAATCAAGTTTTCTGCCCATCCTAAAGGTGGTTGATTAGAAATCCAATAGGTTTTAAAGCCAGTTGAATGAAAAACATCAATCAAATCTTTACTTTCATAAAATGGTTGTTTGTTTTCCACATTTGATTCTGTCAACATTGACATTACAGTTTCTATTGTATTTGAATATGAAGATATCACATTATCAAAAACAAAAATATCATTTCGTTTTTCTAATTTTGGATTGGTCTTTTTTCTATAATTATACAATGACATATGATTTCTTGATGCAGACTCTCCAATAATCAAAACAAATAATTGTTGATCAGTAGTCGAACCAAGTTGTGTATCAACTTCTTTTAACTTATTATTCTTTACAGCCTTATAATATTTTCGTAAATTGGATATATAAGATTTTGATACTTTTACAAATTGAGGAGTACCCTTAACTAAAAATTCTGGAAAAGGTAAAAAAGAAAATAGTCCTATTATAAAAAGAATAAGTCCTATCAAAAAGAATTTATAGTTAGAACTATATTTTTTAGGGACATTTATTAAACTTAAATAGAATAAGATAATATACGGAACTAAGAATAACAATAGACTTACTGTCTGAACTCCCGCAAACTCATAGGCTTCGGTAAGGTTAGTATTTGAAATTGCTAATAAACTAGCAACTGACAATGGTCCTTTTAAAATTAACCAATGTGTAATTTCTAGAAACCCTACACTAAAATAAAAAAAGACAGATATTTGATAAAAAATCTTTTTCTTGGTTAAATAATATGGAATAGTCAAAATAGGAATCCATAATAAATTTGAAAAAACACCAAACTTATCTGATACTTCAAAATTAATAAAACAGCCTACTATAACAGGGATTAAAACTAATAATACTAGATATTTTGGATATACTTGTTCTATTAATTTTAATAATTTATTTACCATTTATTTTATTACTGAAATTGAATCAAAGAATCGTAAATTCAATTTTATTTATAAAAAAAGCAAATATACTATATCTCTCTTAAATAAGTTTAAGTGATTTCAATGAATAATTATTCTACACAATTTTCATATAGTTCATTATATTCTCTTCCATACGCTTTAAGATATTCGTTGTATCAGATTTTATAAATTTTTCACCTGTAATATTTTCATACAATTCAATATATCTCTCAGAAATTTCTAGCACCTTTTCAGATGTCATAACTGGAATATGTTGCCCTTTCTTACCTTGAAAATTATGAGCTATTAGCCATTGTCTCACAAACTCTTTTGATAGTTGCTTTTGAGCCTCTCCTCTATCTTGTCTTTCTTGATAACCATCAGCATAAAAATAACGTGAAGAGTCTGGAGTATGAATCTCATCAATTAATACTATTGTTCCATCAAGTTTCTTTCCAAATTCATACTTTGTATCTACTAATATCAATCCTCTTTGAGCTGCTATTTCTGTTCCTCGTTTAAACAATGCATTTGTATAAGTTTCTAATATCATATAATCTTCTTCAGAAACGATATGCTTTGTAATAATATCAGTACGAGAAATATCTTCATCATGATCACCTTCTTCAGCTTTTGTTGCTGGTGTAATTATTGGTGTTGGAAATTTATCATTCTCTAGCATCCCATCTGGCATGACTTCACCACAAATCAAACGCTTACCTACTTTATATTCTCGAGCAGCATGGCCAGATAGATAGCCTCTAATTACCATTTCTATTTTAAATGGTATACATAAATGACCAATTGCCACATTTGGATCTGGTGTTGAAAGTAGCCAATTTGGAACAATATCTTCAGTAGCTTTCATCATTTTAGTTGCTATCTGATTTAATATTTGACCTTTAAATGGTATCTGTTTTGGCAAAACCACATCAAATGCAGAAAGTCTATCTGTAGCAATCATTATCAATAATTCATCATTGATATTATAAACTTCACGAACCTTTCCTCTGTAAACAGATTTTTGATTCTTAAAATTAAAATTGGTATTGTTTATTGTATTCATAAGTTCATTTTAAACCTGTCATAAGTGAAAGGTTTTATATATAAAATTCATACTTTTTATAAAAACACCCTCGATAACTTTAATTTTCCCCTTTGGGGAAATGTCTGAAAGACAAAGGGGATGTTTATTCTGTTTCAATACTTTTATAAGCAGTTATTATCTCTTTCACCAATCTATGCCTAACCACATCTTTACCGTCAAGATAGACAACACTTATCCCCTTTATATCTTTTAATGCTAATAAAGACTCTTTTAAACCAGAAATTTGTCTTTTTGGCAAATCAATCTGTCCAGGATCTCCGTTTATTATAAATTTAGCATTTTTACCCATTCTAGTTAAAAACATTTTCATTTGAGCATGCGTTGTATTTTGTGCTTCGTCTAAAATCACAAATGCATTATCTAATGTTCTACCTCGCATAAATGCTAAAGGTGCAATCTGTATTACACCAGCTTCAAAATAAGATTGCAATTTTTCATGTGAAATCATATCACGCAACGCATCATATAGCGGCTGCATATACGGGTCTAATTTTTCTTTTAAATCACCTGGTAAAAAACCTAAATTCTCACCTGACTCTACAGCTGGTCTTGTTAAAATAATACGTTTTACATCTTTACTTTTCAATGCTTTTACTGCCAATGCTACCGCTGTATACGTTTTACCAGTTCCTGCAGGTCCAACTGCAAAAAGCATATCGTTCTTTTGCATATTTACCACCATCTTTCGTTGATTTTCAGTCAATGGCTTAATTAATTTTCCATTTACTCCATGAACCAAAACATCATTATCCTTTTTTGAACTCTTAGGTGATTTATCACTTGTTGTTAATAAACGCTCAATACTATTCTCATCTAAGTTATTATATTTATTAAAATAATTGATTAGCATTTCTACACGCTTCTCAAACTCATCTAACAACTCCTTTTCGCCAAAAACCTTAATTTTAGTACCTCTAGCTACAATTTTAATTTTAGGAAAATACTTTTTTAATTGTTCTATATTACTATTATGTGTGCCAAAAAAATCTTTTGGACTAATCTCTGTTAACTCAATAATTCTTTCGTTCAAATTGAAATTTTTATATTATAATGAAAATTAATAGTAAATCACTTAGACCTACCTACTCAAGACTACTAATGATAAAACTTAAACTATATTTTTCTCTTTAAATCTGAATAGTTTTATCTATTTAAAACGGAAAATAATATGTAGTTTTGTAAGCAAAATTAACAATTAATTTAGTAATCACCAGTTCTCTTTTTCAATATTAATTAACAAATGTCTTTAATAACATTGACAACTGATTTTGGCACAAAAGACCATTTTATTGGAGCTATAAAAGGTGCAATTTATAATGAGCTTAATGACGCTAGAGTTGTTGATATTTCACATCAAATTACACCTTTTAACATTACTGAAACTGCATATATTTTAAAAAATGCATATAAAAAATTTCCAAAAGGGTGTATACATATTATAGATGTTGACTCTGAATTAAGCATTGAAAATAAACATATTGCGATTAAATTAGATGACCATTATTTTATTTGTGCTAATAATGGCATTATGTCAATGATTGCTTCAGAAATTAAGCCTGAAAAAATTGTAGAAATAACCATTCACAATCACTTAGAAAGCTACTCTGCTTTTGTAAAAGTAGCCTGTCATATAGCTCGTGGTGGTACTTTAGATGTTATTGGTAAACCAATTTCTGAAATAAAACAACTCAATGAAGTTTACCCTTTTATCAATAAAGAGAATAATCAAATAGTAGGTAGTGTCATTTACATTGATAATTACGGAAATGTAATTAGTAATATTACAAAAAAATTATTTCAAGATATAGGTAAAGGGCGTCCGTTTGAAGTAAAAGCTAGGCATTATACTTTTAAAAAGATATTCAATAAGTACAATGAGATTATAGATTTTGACATTCCTTTAGCGAAAAGACAAGTTGATGGTGAAAAATTAGCAATTTTTAATGTTGCTGAATATCTAGAAATTTCAATTTACAAAAGCAATCTAAAATCTGTTGGTGGAGCTTCTTCATTATTAGGACTAGATTATAGAGATTCTATAACCGTAAAATTTTTATAAAATGTTTATAAGAATAGTAAAAATGAATTTTAAAGTGGATAAAATTGATAATTTCTTAAGTATTTTTAACGCCAATAAAGAAAAAATTAGAAACCATGAAGGATGTAGTCATTTAGAACTACTCAGAGATAAAACAAATCCAACTATTTTCTTTACTTATAGTTATTGGGACAAAGAACAAGACCTTGAAAACTATAGAAATTCTGAACTTTTTAAAACAGTTTGGGCAAAGACTAAAGTACTATTTAACGATAGACCTGAAGCTTGGAGTGTGGATAGATGTTAGAAAAATTATAAATTAAAATATAAAGTAGATATTCATGATTGCCATATTTAAAAAAGAACTCAATTCCTTTTTTGCCTCACCCATAGGTTATTTGGTTATTGCTGTATTTTTAGTTATTAACGGACTCTTTTTATGGGTATTTAAAGGTGATTTCAATATTTTAAATGCAGGTTTTGCTGATTTAAACAGCTTCTTTTTTATTACTCCTTGGTTTTTTCTTTTTTTAATTCCAGCCATAACCATGCGTAGTTTTTCTGATGAATTTAGATTAGGAACTATCGAAATTTTAAAAACAAAGCCTTTAAATGATACCCAAATTATTTTGGGTAAATTTTTAGGAGCATTGGTTTTAATTATTTTAGCATTGATCCCTACCCTAATATATGTATTTAGTATTTTAAAGTTAGGTAACCCTATTAATAATTTAGATTTCGGAAGTACATTGGGCTCATATATTGGTTTGCTTTTCTTAGCAGCTGCCTATACATCTATTGGTTTGTTTACCTCTACGTTTTCAAATAATCAGATTGTTGCTTTTATTATTGCTATTCTTATTTCTTTCTTTATGTTTTATGGCTTTGAAGCTTTAGCAGATTTAGAACTCTCTGAAAATTTAAGAAGTTTTGGTATGTATGACCATTTTAAAAGTATCAGCAGGGGTGTAATTGACACAAAAGATATTATTTATTTCATATCAATCACTGTTTTCTTTTTATTCTTAACTAAATTAAAATTAGATAAAGAATGAAAAACATAAGTAAAATAGCCGCTCTAGCTCTAGTTTTAGCTGTCATTAATTTTATGGCAAATAAATTCTATAAACGCTTTGATCTTACTAAAGACAAACGTTATACTTTGTCAGAAACTACTGAAGCTATCCTTGATAAACTAGATGAAAATGCCATCGTAAAAGTATATCTTGAAGGTGATTTTCCTGCTGAATTTAAACGCTTACAAATAGAAACTAGACAACATCTTGAAGAATTAACGGCAATCAATAATCATGT
>JAMONB010000187.1 GCA_027066745.1 Flavobacteriaceae bacterium | reverse complement strand
TGAAATTTCTTTAACCTTAAAATATTCTTTTGGTAAAATTAAAAACTCTATTTATAAGAATAAAAATATAGATGAAAATTTGAATAGAGTTAGGTGACAGACATTAAAATCATTTAGTATAAAAAATGCGAACTAAAAAGTTCGCTTTTTTTATATTATAATTTGAATACTTTCTACTGACGATTTGCTACTAAAAGGTCAACTTCATCACCTTCTAAAGTTTCAACAGTAACTTCTTTTTTACCTTCAACTTCCGTAGTTGTGATTACTGTTGCATTCTTTTCTCCATTTTCATTCTTCATCAAAACTTTTACCTCAGTAGTTGTATTATCAGCAATTGTATTAGAAACTTCAACTGTAGTTACATCAGCATGACTTGAATCTGTATCATGTCCTCCTAAAATTGGAGCAATAACTAATCCGATAAGGCAAGTTAATTTAATTAAGATATTCATTGATGGACCAGAAGTATCTTTAAACGGATCACCAACTGTATCTCCAGTAACTGCTGCTTTATGAGCTTCAGAACCCTTATAAGTCATTTCACCATTGATTTCAACACCTGCTTCAAAAGATTTTTTAGCATTGTCCCAAGCTCCACCAGCATTATTTTGGAAGATTGCCCAAAGTACACCTGAAACTGTAACCCCAGCCATATAACCACCTAACATTTCAGCAATCATTAATTTATCCATTCCGAAAAGCATAGGTACAAAAGCAATTACTAATGGAAATCCAATAGTTAATAAACCTGGTAACATCATTTCTCTTAATGATGCTTGTGTAGAAATAGCTACACATTTATCATATTCTGGTTTGCCAGTACCTTCCATGATTCCTGGAATCTCTTTAAACTGACGTCTCACCTCGTAAACCATTTCCATAGCAGCTTTACCAACAGCATTCATTGCCAATGCAGAAAAAACTACAGGCACCATTCCCCCCACAAATAACATGGCTAAAACAGGTGCTTTAAAAATATTAATTCCATCAATGCCTGTAAAGGTAACATAGGCCGCAAAAAGTGCTAATGATGTCAATGCCGCAGAAGCAATAGCAAAACCTTTACCTGTTGCTGCGGTTGTATTACCAACAGAATCTAATATGTCTGTACGTTCTCTTACAATTGAATCTTGCTCACTCATTTCTGCAATTCCACCTGCATTATCTGCAATAGGTCCAAATGCATCAATTGCTAATTGCATAGCTGTTGTTGCCATCATTGCTGATGCTGCCATAGCTACACCATAAAATCCTGCAAAAGCATAAGACGACCATATTGCCGCAGCAAATAATAATACTGTTGGGAATGTAGAAATCATCCCTGTTGCCAAACCTGCAATAATATTTGTTCCTGCTCCTGTACTTGATTGTTGTACAATTTTTAAGATTGGTTTTTTACCTAATCCTGTATAATATTCAGTTACTGAAGAAATAACTGCACCAACTATTAAACCTATCAATGTTGCGTAAAACACACGCATTGATGATATATCTTGTAATCCTTCTCCAAAGAAGTTCATTTTCATTGTTTCTGGTAACATCCAAGTTACCAAAACATAACTTGAAACTGCAACTAAAGCAATAGAAACCCAATTCCCTATATTTAAAGCTCTCATTACTTCAGGCTCTTTTGCATCATTTGATTTAATACTAACGAGCATCGTACCAATTAAAGAAATAATAATTCCTACACCTGCAATTGACATTGGTAATAAAATGGGACCAATACCACCAAAAGCATCTTGAATGCTTCCACCCATATCTTTAATAATATAGTTTCCTAATACCATTGCCGCTAATACAGTTGCTACATAAGAACCAAATAAATCTGCTCCCATTCCTGCAACATCTCCTACGTTATCACCAACATTATCAGCAATTGTTGCTGGGTTTCTAGGATCATCTTCAGGGATACCTGCTTCCACTTTACCAACTAAATCTGCTCCAACATCTGCAGCTTTTGTATAAATACCACCACCTACTCTTGCGAATAAAGCAATAGATTCAGCTCCTAAAGAAAAACCTGCTAGTGTTTCTAGAACAATTGTCATATCACTAACACTTGTCCACCCATTTGGCATAAAATAATTAAAGAATATGATAAAAAATGCGGTTAAACCTAAAACGGCCAAACCCGCTACTCCCAATCCCATTACAGCACCACCGCCAAATGATACACTTAATGCTTTTGGTAAACTTGTACGTGCAGCTTGTGTCGTTCTTACATTTGTTTTTGTTGCTATTTTCATCCCCATGTTTCCTGCCCAAGCAGAGAAAAAGGCACCAAAAATAAAAGCAATTACAATTAACCAATGTGTAGTTGGCACTACAAAAGAAACCACAGCAAGTAAAGCACTTACTACCACTACAAATATTGCAAGCAGCTTATATTCTGCACTTAAAAAAGCCAAAGCTCCTTCGTAAATGTGGTCAGAAATTTCTTTCATTTTACCATCACCAGCATCTTGTTTCATTACCCAAGACTTCTTGATTACCATATAAATTAAGCCAATTATAGCTGCAGCTATTGGCATATAAATCATCATTGACTCCATATATACTATTATTTGATTGATTTAAAATTAGACCCTTAACTTGTTTAGGGTAAATTTTTTAAGCTTTCCTACTTTACTTGTAGGCGGGTGCAAAAGTAACAAATCTTATGAGATAAAAAAAGCCTCCTTTAAAATAAAGGAGGCTTGGCTATTACATCTAATTATATAGTAAAGGTTCGTTTCTTTTTATGTTCACTTAAATCGTATCTCTCTGTGCATTTTTCTAATATTTCATAAGCTTCTTTAACGTCTCCCCAACCACCAACATCTACTTTTTTCTCCTCTAAGTCTTTATACACCTGAAAAAAATGTTCAATTTCTTTTACTTGATGAGGGTTCATATCTGAAAGATCATTTAATTGATTCCAAATTGGGTCAGAAATAGGCACACAAATTATCTTTTCATCTGGTCCTTTTTCATCTGCCATATGAAATACACCAATGGCTTTCACTTCCATCACACACATTGGGAATGTAGGTTCTGTACCTAAAACCAATACATCTAAAGGGTCTTTATCTAAAGCCAAGGTCTCTGGTATAAAACCATAATCACCGGGATACATCATTGATGAAAACAAAGTTCTATCAAACCTAATTTTGTTTAATACAAAATCGTATTCATATTTATTTCTACTTCCCTTTGGTATTTCAATCAATACATCAAAAGTGTCTTTTACTTTTAAACTCATTTTTCTTCTTTTTTATAATTTTTAGCAAAAATACAAAAATCATAATGTTTGAAGTTATAATGTAAAAATATTCTTTAGATTTGCAATCTCTTAAATTGCCTTGGTGGCGGAATTGGTAGACGCGCTGGATTCAAAATCCAGTTCTTTCGAGAGTGTGGGTTCGATTCCCACCCAAGGTACAAACAGCACAACTAAACGCAACTTCATGGAACACAGTCTACCTGAACCAAAAATTTTTGCATGTTCTCAATCATTAGAATTGGCAGAAAAAATAGCCAAAGCTTATGGAATTAAACTTGGCAAATCAAAAAAAAATGTTTTTAGTGATGGCGAATTTCAAGTCTCTTTTGAAGAATCTATAAGAGGGAGGCGAATTTTCATTATTGGTTCTACTTTTCCTTCTTCTGATAATCTAATGGAAATGTTATTAATGATTGACGCTGCAAAAAGAGCTTCTGCTAGACATATAACAGCTGTGATTCCTTATTTTGGGTGGGCAAGACAAGATAGAAAAGATAAACCTAGAGTACCTATAGCTGCAAAAATGGTTGCTAATTTACTACAAGCTGCTGGTGCAACTAGAATTATTACAATGGATTTACATGCTGATCAAATTCAAGGTTTCTTTGAAAAACCTGTTGATCATTTATATGCTTCCACGATATTTTTACCAAGCATAAAAAGTTTAAATTTAGATGATATTACTATTGCTTCTCCTGATATGGGTGGTTCTAAAAGAGCATATGCTTACTCTAAATTTCTCAAAAGTGAAGTTGTTATTTGCTACAAACAACGTTTAAAAGCAAATGTTATATCACATATGGAGTTAATTGGCAATGTAGAAGGCAGAAATGTTATTATAGTTGATGATATGGTTGATACCGCTGGTACTTTAACAAAAGCAGCCGATTTAATGATAGAAAAAGGAGCTTTAAGTGTGCGTGCAATTTGTACACATGCAGTACTCTCTGGAGAAGCTTATGACCGTATTGAAAACTCCAAATTATTAGAGTTAATTATCACAGATACAATTCCATTGAAAAAAGAGGTTTCTAAAATAAAAATAGTATCTTGCGCCCCTTTATTTGCTGATATAATGCACCGAGTACAAGGTAATCAATCTATCAGTGATCAATTTTTAATGTAAAATAATTAAATTAATATACAATGAAATCTATTACAATCAAAGGATCCAAAAGAGAAAGCGTAGGTAAAGTAGCTACTAAAGCCTTACGTAATGCTGGACAGGTGCCTTGCGTTTTATACGGAGGAAAAAACCCTATTCACTTTTCAGCAGAAGAAATTGCATTTAAAAGTTTAGTGTATACTCCAAATGTATATACTGCAACGATTGAACTGGAAAACGGTGAAAAATTAAATGCTATTATGCAAGACATTCAATTTCACCCAGTAACTGACAAAATATTACATGTTGATTTTTATCAGTTATTTGATGACAAAGCTGTCACCATGAATATCCCAGTAGTATTATTGGGCAGTTCACCTGGTGTTAGTAATGGTGGTACCATGCGTTTCCCTAATCGTAGATTAAGAGTAAGAGCTTTACCAGCAAATTTACCTGATTTTATCAATGCTGATATTTCTAAACTGAAAATTGGCGATAAAGTATTTGTGGAAGAGATAAAAAATGATGCTTATGAAATTTTACACCCAGACAATATGGTTGTTGTTCAAGTAAGAATGGCACGTGCAGCTGTGGTAGATGAAGTTGAAGAAGAAGAGGGTGAAGAAGGAGCTGAAGGTGAAGAAGGAGCAACCCCTACTGAAGGTGGTGAAGCAACCAAAGAATAAATAATACAATTTTAATATTGCTTAAAAAAATAGCTTTGCAAATGCAAAGCTATTTTTTTATACTTTTACTTGATAAAATTTTGGTCAGCAAAAAAAAAGGCTTTGAGTTTTAATAAAGAAGCTTACAAACTATGAAAAAATATTTAATTGTCGGACTTGGAAATATTGGTGCTGATTATGAAGATACAAGACATAATATTGGCTTTAATATTCTAGATAAATTAGCCACTAAAGAAAATACAACTTTTGAAAATCAAAAATTAGGTGCTGTCAGTAAATTTAGATTTAAAGGTAGAACCTTTATTCTACTAAAACCTTCTACTTACATGAATTTAAGTGGAAAAGCTGTAAAATATTGGATGATTAAAGAAAAAATTAGTTTAGAAAACACACTTATTATCTGTGATGATCTAAATATTTCTTTCGGTACTTTCAGATTAAAACCAAAAGGAAGTGCTGGCGGACATAATGGTTTAAAAAACATCAATGAGGTATTACAAACACAAAATTACCCAAGATTTAGATTTGGTGTAGGGGCAGAATTTAGCAAAGGCAAACAAATAGATTATGTACTTGGCAAATGGTCACCTGAAGAAGACACTAAACTTTCTGAGAGATTAGAAAAATCTTGTCTGCTCATCAAATCTTTTGGTACTACAGGAATTGCAAACACTATGAGTGAGTTTAATGGAAAATAATTATTTGAACAATTTATTAACGTAAAATTATTCTACAGTAACAGATTTTGCTAAATTTCTAGGTTGATCTACATTACAATCTCTCATTACTGCAATATAATAAGACAATAACTGTAAAGGTATTGTTGTTAACAGTGGTGTTAAAGCTTCCTCAGTATCTGGTATTTCAATCACATGATCTGCAATTTCTTTCACTACAGTATCTCCTTCTGTAACTATGGCAATAATTTTTCCTTGTCTAGATTTTATTTCTTGAATATTACTAACCACTTTGTCATAATGACCTTTATTGGTTGCAATAACAACTACAGGCATTCTATCATCAATTAAAGCAATTGGGCCATGTTTCATTTCTGCAGCAGGATAACCTTCTGCATGAATATAAGAAATCTCTTTTAGTTTTAATGCACCCTCTAAAGCAACAGGAAAGTTAAAACCTCTTCCTAAATACAAGAAATTGGTTGATAATAAATATTTTCTTGCTATTTCTTCAACTTTTGAATCAATTTCTAATAGTTTTTCAACCTTATTCGGAATGAGTTCCATTTCATGTAAATACATTCTAAAATCACTACTAGACATTGTTCCTTTTGCTCTAGCCAATCGTAAAGCAATTAAGGTTAATACTGTAATTTGAGTTGTAAATGCTTTGGTAGAAGCTACACCAATTTCTGGCCCTGCATGTGTATAAGCACCTGCATCAGATTCTCTACTGATTGACGACCCTACTACATTACAAACACCAAACACGAAAGCTCCCTTAGATTTTGCCATTTTAATTGCAGCTAAGGTATCTGCTGTTTCTCCTGATTGAGAAATAGCAATAACAATATCTTTTTCTGTAATGATTGGGTTTCTATATCTAAATTCTGAGGCATATTCTACTTCCACTGGAATTCTTGCAAACTCTTCAAAAATATATTCAGCAACAAGACCTGCATGCCAAGATGTACCACAGGCAACAATAAGAATACGTTCTGCATTTAAAAAACGTTTCATATTATCTTCTATACCAGCCATTTTTATAATAGCTTCGTCTTTCAATAATCTCCCTCTAAATGTATCTGTAATAGCTCTAGGTTGTTCATGGATTTCTTTAAGCATAAAGTGATCATAGCCACCCTTTTCAATCTGCTCAAGATTCATTTGTAATTCTTGAACATTAGCAGTAACTACAGAATCATCGTTGATTTTTCTAATTTCAATAGCTCTACCAACTTTAATAATTGCCATTTCTTCATCTTCAAGATAGATTGCATCTTTCGTGTATTCTAAAAAAGGGGAAGCATCAGAAGCGATAAAAAATTCAGTATTATCTTTACCAATTCCTATAGCAATTGGGCTCCCTAATTTTGCTACAACAATTTCGTCAGGTTTTTCTATATCGAAAACAGCAATTGCGAAAGCACCAACAACTTCATTGAGTGCAATTTGAACAGCTTTACCTAATTTTACATTGTTATTCTTTTTTACTTCTTCTATTAAATTGATAAGAACTTCAGTATCAGTATCACTATGAAAAGTATATCCTCTATTGATTAATTCTTTTTTTATGGTATCATAATTTTCAATAATACCATTATGAACAATTACTAAATCACCTGACTGAGAAGTATGTGGATGTGAATTGACATCGTTTGGTACACCATGGGTTGCCCAACGTGTATGCCCAATACCTACATTTCCTTTTTTAGCATCTTCAGCATCAAATTTATTGAGAAGGTCACTAACTTTTCCTTTTGTTTTAGATAGGTTTATTTGTTTTCCATCATAAAGAACAACACCTGCACTATCATAACCTCTATATTCAAGACGTTGTAATCCATTAATAATTATAGGGTAAGCATCTCTGTACCCTATATAACCTGTAATACCACACATAGCAAGTGTTTTTTATTATTTCTAATTACTTTTTGTATAAAATATTTCTAGCTTTAATCTGTTAGCATTAGTTGTATTATTGCCTTTTAAAACTACTCCTTTAGCATCCCAACTATAATCTCTCATTAAAGTATCTAAAACATTATATGGTTTATCTCTTACATTATATGCTTTTATGGCTAGTTTATTTATATCTAATGCTTCACCATCATTTTTTAAAACTTCTGATATATAATCAGTAATTAAAAACTCATATTTTTCAGGTTTATTGTCTTCACCTCTTTTTAAGTTTCCATCAATAAAACCTTCAGTGGTAGCATCTAAAATTTGAGAGTTATAATCATATTTGTATAAATACAATTTATTAGGAATGATTGTATCTGAAGGGTTGTCAACATAAAGTGTTAGACTTGCTTCATTGATTAACCAATTTTTTTCTCTAATTTCATTTAAATCTACCCCTTTAAACAAATCTAAAATGGCTATTGATCCCGCAGCTCCCTGAACATATAATTTCTCTTCTCCATTAACTTTATCTGGATTATTAAATTTATTAAGAATATCAATCTCAGATGTGGTATAATCTCTCGTATATTGACTAGTACCAATTCCATTTAAAGAAAATGTTGCTGATTGATTGGTTTTTACATCTTTATCGTCAGTATCTCCATCCCCGTTTAAATCTCCTGTCGTTGTAGTTTCATCAGTCAAATTATTATAATATATCGTTACTGTAGCTTTTGACATAGCTAGTTGCATTATAGCCCCATCTGTGCCATCTGCGTCAATTACTAAACCTCTAAAATAATTTTTAAAATTATCATCAGAATCAAAAACTCCTGAATTCTCTTGGTTAAGAAAATGATTTTTGAAGAAATTTTCATCTAAAGGTATTTTAATAGAAGGTAGTAAGTTTTCTTTTTTAATAGAGTCTATTTTTCCAGATGTATTCAGCTTACCATCTATAAATTTTCTTTTAACTTCTAAAAGAGTATCATTTTTATTTGGTTTAAATTCGTTTGTTGAATATAATAAGGTCTTTCTAATGTAGTCGAACTCGTCAGAATAATATTTCTTTCTTTTTGAAGGATCAGCCGGATCTAAACTGTTTAAAAAAGTACCCAACTCATATACTTTAAGAGAAAACTCTACTTCTTTATTACCAATGATAGAATCTAATTCGAAATTTGGTGTACCATTACTATTTTTTTCTAGTTTAGTAGCGTAATAAGGAATATCTAATATTATGGTATCAATAGACATATCATTTGTAAACTCAAGTGTTGCAAAACTTAATTGACCTATGTATGAAGATTTTAAAAGACCAAAATTTTTATGATTATAAACTCCTAATAAACGATTTGTAATTCCGTCAACTCTAGATTTGTTGACTCTCTCACTATATGCTATTACTTCAAAAGTTTCAACGTCAGGTGAAAATAAGTTATTATCAACTAAACCGACTCCAACATTTTCAAAATCTTTTTCACAAGCAATTACACTAAACAATACAAGGGTAACTAAACCAATGTATTTGATACTGTTTACAGTTTTTGTAGACATAAACAAAAAAATTAATTTTTAAATTATTTTATAAAATTTCGGTAAGGTAAAAGTTAGAATATTTTTCAGAAATATCCTCAGGATGATAGTAATCTAGCAATGGGATATTTTTTTCTTTGATAAAATCTGATATTTCATCAGAAATTTCTTCACATGCTTTTACAACGCCATCAGAATTTTCTATAGCAATTTTAATAAGGTTATTATAATTTGCTTTTGCGATTAAATCTAATTTATCTGAAGCAATAGAATCAAACTTAATTTTATCGATCAACTTATCGCCTATTGAGCCTTCAAAACCATTATTATAAATTGACGTTATAATTTTACTCTCAGAATATAAAGGGTCATTTTTATAATACTCTCTTAAATACAATGGTAGTAATGAAGCCATCCAACCATGTACATGAATAATATCTGGTGTCCAGTTTAGCTTTTTAACCGTTTCTATCACACCTTTAGCAAAAAATATGGCACGCTCATCATTATCTGCAAACAACTTTCCATCTTCATCAGTATACACAGCTTTACGCTTAAAATACTCATCATTATCAATAAAATAGACTTGCATTCTTTCTTTAGGTATAGAGGCTACTTTAATAATTAAAGGCATGTCCATATCATTAATAATCAGATTCATACCTGATAGCCGAATCACTTCATGCAATTGGTGTCTTCGCTCATTAATCACACCAAATCTTGGCATAAAAATTCGTATTTGAGCACTCTTACCGTGCATTAGCCTTGCTAATTCAAAGGATGTTCTTGCTGTATCTGTTTCTGGCAAATAGGGTATTACTTCAGAGGAAACATACAGTATTCTCTTATCTTTCATATGTTTAAAACTTATTCTTTAATAGGAACATATGCAGTTCGCTATTAATCATTCTCTTGTTTATTAAACTCCAACATGCTCGTTTTATAAAATCCGCCTGTAATTTAAGAATATGCAAAAATACGAATTTTTGGTTAGATTTAAACTTAAAATACTAAGTTTACCTCCTTTTAACTACAAATTAACATAAAAGGATGAAAGTTTTCAATAAAAACAAGCTTTTACAAGGTTATTTATCTTCTTTAGCTACTGATGTTTCTATAGGTTTTATACCTACAATGGGTGCTTTACACGAAGGACATCTATCTTTAATTAAAAAAGCTAAAGCGGAAAATGATTGTATTGTAGTTAGTGTTTTTGTCAACCCAACTCAATTTGATAAAAAAGAAGATTTAGTAAACTATCCTAAAACTTTAGAAAAAGATTTAAAACTATTAGAAGCTATTGATTGTAATGTCGTTTTTACTCCAAATACAGATGAAATTTATAAAGGCAATATTACTTCAACTCATTTTAGTTTTGATGGATTAGAGTTTGTAATGGAAGGGGAACACAGAAAAGGGCATTTTGATGGAGTAGGCACTATAGTCAAACGATTATTTGAAATTGTAAAACCGCATAAAGCTTATTTTGGCGAAAAAGATTTTCAGCAATTACAAATTATAAAAAAACTAGTTCAAAAGCATCAAATCACTGTTGAGATAGTTCCTTGTGAAATTTATAGAGAAAAAGATGGTTTAGCAATGAGTTCTAGAAATGTTAGACTTACTAATTTACAAAGAAACGAAGCTCCATTTATCTTTAAAACTCTAACAAAAGCAAGAGATAAATTTGAAAAAAAAACTATTTCTGAAGTTATAGATTGGGTAGAAAAGCAGTTTGAAAAGAATCCTGTTTTGAAATTAGAATACTTTGAAATTGCTAATATTAAAACGTTAAAACCTACCAAACTTAAAGAAGATAAAATCATTTACAGAGCTTTTATTGCCGTGTTTGCAGGAAGTGTTAGATTGATTGATAATATCGCTCTAAATTAATTATATTTGCCACAACTAATTTTTGGTAGCTCTATTTGTTGATTACCTAAAAAATATTAACCTTTAATATACAACACGTGAAAATTCAAGTTTTAAAATCAAAAATACATAGGGTTTCTGTCACTGGTGCAGATTTGAACTATATTGGTAGTATTACCATTGATGAATTATTAATGAATGCTTCAAATTTAATTGAAGGTGAAAAAGTTCAAATTGTAAATGTTACCAATGGCGAACGTTTAGAGACTTATGTAATCACTGGTGAAAAAGGTAAAGGGGAGATTATTCTAAATGGTGCTGCAGCTAGAAAAGTTGCAAAAGGAGATATTATTATTATCTTTTCTTATGCTGTGATGGACTTTGAAG
>JAMONB010000186.1 GCA_027066745.1 Flavobacteriaceae bacterium | reverse complement strand
GGATTATAAAGCTCCTTCATAACTGAAATAGACTTTTCTGTATTGGCACCTATGACAACCCTATCTGGCTTCATAAAATCATTAATAGCATCACCTTCTTTTAAAAATTCAGGATTAGAAACTACATCAAATTCTATCATTGAATTTCTTTTATCTAACTCTTCTTGAATGGTTTTCCTAACCAAATCAGCAGTCCCAACTGGCACGGTTGATTTATCTACAACAATTAAAGGCTTACTCATCAACTGACCTATTTGTTGTGCGACTTTAATAACATATTGTAAATCAGCTGACCCATCATCTCCCATAGGCGTGCCAACCGCTATAAAAATAAGATACGCATCATTTATTTCATCTGAAAGTTGTGTGGAAAATTCTAAATTTTTTGATTGTGTATTATTAATCACTAGTTGACTCAACCCTGGTTCAAAAATTGGAATAACACCATTTTTTAAACCATCTATTTTAGCTGTATCTATATCTATACAAACTACATTATTACCCATTTCTGCAAAACAAGTTCCACTCACTAAGCCAACATAACCTGTACCTATTATTAATATTTTTTCTTTCATTTTTTTTATGTTCAGCCCACCCTTCGCTATAGCTAGAGAGATAGGTCAGTGTTCAGTGTAAAAAACGAAATTCCATAGCTGGAATTTCCTTTTATAAATATATTTTTACATAAGATATACAGCATGATTATGATAGAAAAACATATTCAACTACTACTAACAACCGCTAGCTGAATACTTATTTTACAATCTACTATGAGCTTTGTCTTTTGGCAAAATCGATTTCACATCAAAAATAACGTGGTCAGCTTTTACATAATTGCTTAAATCTAGAGCAATAAACTCTTTATGAGAAACCGCTAAAATGATACCATCATATTTTTTCCGAATCTCTTCTTTTGAACTGATCAAATCAAGATTATATTCATGTTTTACTTCTTCTGAAGTTGCCCAAGGATCAAACACATCAACATTTACTTCAAAAGATTCTAACTCTCTTACAATATCAATAGCTCTTGAATTTCTAATATCAGGGCAGTCTTCTTTAAAAGTAATTCCTAAGACCAAGACATTAGCATTTTTAATCGTTATCCCTTTTTTAATCATCATTTTAACTGTTTCTTGAGAAACAAAAGGTCCCATACTATCGTTTAAGCGTCTTCCCGCCAAAATTATTTCAGGATTATAGCCTAATTCCATTGCTTTTTGGGCTAAATAATACGGGTCAACACCTATACAATGTCCACCAACCAAACCTGGTCTAAAAGGTAAAAAATTCCATTTTGTGCCTGCAGCTTCTAACACATCATTGGTATCGATATCCATTAAACGAAAAATCTTAGCCAATTCATTAACAAAAGCAATATTGATATCTCTTTGAGAGTTTTCAATTACTTTTGCGGCCTCAGCCACTTTAATTGAAGGTGCTAAATGTGTACCTGCAACAATTATTGATCGATAAACTTCATCAACATATTGAGCAATTTCAGGTGTAGAACCTGAAGTGATTTTTAAAATTTTTGTTACGGTATGCTCCTTATCTCCTGGATTAATTCTTTCTGGAGAATATCCTGCGAAAAAATCTTTATTGAAAACCAAGCCTGAAACTTTTTCTAAAATAGGAATACATTCATCTTCTGTAGCTCCAGGAAAAACAGTTGATTCATAAACAACCACATCATCTTTAGCCAACACATTACCAACAGTTTCACTTGCTTTATATAGAGGTGTTAAATCTGGTCGATTACTTTTATCTACAGGTGTAGGCACCGTAACAATATAAAAATTAGCAGACTCAATATCACTAAGATTGTCAGTCAACCAAAGCCCTGTTTTAGCACTTTTTAAATCACTTAATGATCTTACATTTACACTTTCTAAGTCTTCTGAAGATGTTTCTAAGGTAAAATCATCGTTGTTTCTTAATTCATTGATACGTTTTGCATTGATATCAAAACCTATAACTTGGTATTTCTTTGCAAATTCAACCGCCAAAGGCAATCCCACATAACCTAAGCCAATTATAGCAATTTTAGTTTCTTTCATATTAATATACAATTTATTTCTATTTCCTTTACTTCTAATTCTCACAGCGTAGAATCTAAAAGCTAACGAATAAAAAGCCTAAAAATTATTTATTAAATAATCTTTTTATCCATGATTGTTTTTTCTCATTGGCATGATAGCCATTATTATACTTACCATAACCCCCATAACCATAGCCATAACCATAGCCATAACCGTAACCGTAAGTATCTTTTGCTTTAAAATCATTTAATACATAACTGATGTTCTTTACTTCACCATTCACATACTTATCATCAATCATTTTTGGCATACCTCGTTGTGTATAATTTTGCCTTACGATATACATAATAGCATCAGAATGTTTAAACAACTCAATAGCATAA
>JAMONB010000185.1 GCA_027066745.1 Flavobacteriaceae bacterium | reverse complement strand
AAATCGGCCACTTCTGGTTTTTTAATGATAATTTTTGCACCAGATAAGCCTTTACCCAAATAATCATTGGTTTCACCTTCTACTTTTAGCGTTAGTCCATTCGTTGCAAAAGCACCAAAGCTTTGCCCCGCAGAACCTGTAAAGTTTAAATTCAAGGTATCTTTAGGTAAGCCATCTTCACCATGTATTTTTGAAATTTCATTACTGAGAATTGCTCCTACAGCTCTATCGGTATTATGTATTTGATAAGATAATGTTGTTTTTATTTTATTTTGGATAGCAGCTTTGGTATCGTATAAAATATTAATATCCATCACATTATCTAGTTCGTGATTTTGTTCTTCAGTATTTGATAGATTGGTTTTACCTTTTAGTAAAGGTTGGTATAAAATTGATGACAAATCAACCCCTTTAGCTTTATAGTGATCTAAAGCTGTTTTTGCTTTTATCTTTTGGGTTTGCCCAACCATTTCTTCAATAGTTCTAAAGCCTAATTGAGCCATAATTACACGTAATTCTTCAGCTACAAAATACATAAAATTGATTACGTGTTCTGGTGTTCCTTTAAAGTTTTTACGTAATTCAGGGTCTTGTGTGGCTATTCCAACAGGGCAGGTATTTAAATGACAAGCTCGCATCATAATACAGCCCGAAGCTACTAATGGTGCGGTTGCAAAACCAAATTCTTCAGCTCCTAATAAGCAAGCTATAGCAACATCACGACCTGTTTTTAATTGCCCGTCGCATTCTAATACAATTCTACTTCTCAGATTGTTAAGCACTAAAGTTTGTTGAGCTTCTGCGATACCTAGTTCCCAAGGTAAGCCTGTATGTTTTAATGAGGTCAGTGGCGATGCACCAGTACCGCCATCAAAGCCTGAGATAAGAATAACATCAGCTTTTGCTTTAGCAACACCAGCTGCAATTGTACCTACACCAACTTTTGATACTAATTTTACATTAATTCTCGCTTCACGATTTGCATTTTTTAAATCGAAAATGAGTTGAGATAAGTCTTCAATTGAATAAATGTCATGATGTGGTGGTGGTGAAATTAAACCTACATAAGGTGTAGAATTCCGAACTTCAGCAATCCATGGTAATACTTTTTCTCCAGGTAATTGCCCGCCTTCACCAGGTTTAGCTCCTTGAGCCATTTTTATTTGAATTTCAGTGGCATTGGTTAAATAGTTACTAGAAACTCCAAATCTACCTGAGGCAACTTGTTTGATAGAGCTATTTTTCCAATCTCCATTAGGCATTTTTTTAAAGCGTTTTTTATTTTCACCACCCTCACCAGAATTACTTTTTCCGCCAATTCTATTCATGGCAATGGCTAAGTTTTCATGTGCTTCTTCACTGATAGAGCCATAAGACATTGCTCCTGTTTTAAAACGTTTAACAATGGCCGTCCATGGTTCAACTTCATCAATAGAAATCGGATCTAAATTATGAAATTCGAACAGACCTCTTAAAGTCATTAATCGCTTGCTTTGTTTATTTACAGCATCAGCATATACTTGATAAGTCTCTTTGCTTTTACTTCTAACAGCTTGTTGTAATTTTGATATGGTAGTGGGATTGAATAGATGTCTTTCTCCATTTCTCCGCCATCTATATTCACCACCAACATTTAAGTCTAAAGTTTTTTTTATGGCTGTTTTTGGAAAAGCATCTTTATACCTAATATTGATGTCTTTTTCTATTGCATAGAGTCCGACACCACTTATCCGAGAAGGTGTACCAGGAAAATATTTTTCTGTAATACCTTTTCTTAGGCCTAAAATTTCAAAGATTTGTGATGCTCTATAAGAATGTAAGGTTGAGATTCCTATTTTATTCATCACCTTTAAAATACCTTTACCAATAGCTTTGTTAAAATTATCAACGGCAGTATCTTCATCAATACCAGTAATTATCTTTTCTTGTACTTGTGTTCTGATAATTTCATTGACCATGTATGGATTGATTGCACTTGCCCCATAACCAAATAAGGTTGCAAAATGATGTGGCTCTCTAGGCTCAGCAGTTTCTAAAACGATACCAAATTTTGAGCGTTTTCCTTTTTTATTCATACCATGATGTAAATATGAACAAGCCAATAAAGCAGGAATTGGAGCATCTACTTTACCAACACCTCTATCTGATAAAATAATAATATTTGCATCAGTATCTACAGCTTTTTCAGCCTGAATCAATATGTCTTCTAAAGCATTTTCTAAACCATTAAATCCTTCTTTTATAGGATATAGCATTTCAATAGAAACTGCTTTATAATCAGGGTGGTTTATTTTTTTTATCTTATCTAAATCCTTACTTGAAATTACCGGGTTTTGAATCCGCAATTTTTTTGCATGCTCAGGTTCAACATCAAAAATATTTCTATCACCACCAATGGCTAAGCTAATATCTGTAATAATTTTTTCACGAATACCGTCTAGTGGAGGGTTGGTAACCTGTGCAAAAAGTTGTTTAAAATAATTATATAGTAATTGAGGTTTGTTAGATAATACGGCAAGAGGTGTATCTGTTCCCATAGAACCAATAGCTTCTTTGGCATTCAAAGCCATTGGAGTAATGATATTAGAAATGTCTTCTGTGGTATATCCAAAAATACGTAATCTGGTTTTGTAATCGGTAACTTCTAAAGGGCAAAAATCATCTGTATAAGGGACTTTATTTAGAGGAAGTGTATGTTTATTTAACCATTTTCTATATGGATGTTTAGTGACAATGTTATTTTTTATTTCTTCATCTTCAATGATGCGACCTTCATTCATATCGACTAAAAATATCTTACCAGGTTCTAGTCGACCATGTTTTACAACATTTTCTGGTTTGATATTCAATACGCCAATTTCAGAAGACATGATTACAAAACCATCTTTTGTAACGGTATATCTAGAAGGTCTTAACCCGTTTCTGTCTAATAAAGCACCTATATAATTACCATCTGTAAATGGTACAGAAGCTGGTCCGTCCCAAGGTTCCATAATACAAGAATTGTATTCATAAAAAGCTTTCTTATCATCGCTCATGGTTTTGTGATTTTCCCATGCTTCAGGTACCATCATCATCATCACTTCTGGTAAAGAGCGTCCTGTCATTAATAGTATTTCTACGGACATATCCATAGAAGCAGAGTCTGATTGTCCCTTTCTAATAATTGGAAATAATTTTTTTATATCATCACCAAATAAATCACTTTTCATCAATTCTTCTCTGGCACCCATTCTACTAATATTCCCTTTTAAAGTGTTTATTTCACCATTGTGACACATATAGCGAAAGGGTTGAGCTAGATCCCAAGAAGGGAAAGTATTTGTTGAAAAACGTTGGTGTACCAATGCTAGACGTGTAACCAAATCAGGTTCATTCAAATCGGTATAATACCTGTCTATGTCTTCAGGAATTAATAAGCCTTTATAAATAATTGTTGTTGTAGAAAAGCTAGTTAAATAAAAATAGTTATGTTCAGATATTTTAGATTTTGCGATGACATGTTGTGCTATTTTTCTAGCAGCAAATAATTTAGCATTGAACTCTAATTCTGAAAATTTCAGATTGTTTTTACCAACAAAAATCTGCTTAATTTTAGGTTCAGTTTGAGAAGCAATTGCACCTAAATTAGAAGTGTCAACAGGTACGTTTCTCCAGCCTAAAACTTCTAAGCCTTGTTTTTTTATCTCTTTTTCAAAAATCTCAGTACAATATTGTCTTTGGTTCTTTTTTTTAGGTAAAAAAACCATTCCTACAGCATACTCTTTTGGTTTTGGCAGATCAAATTCACATATTCTAGCAAAGAAATCATGTGGAATGTCAATTAAAATACCGGCTCCATCACCAGTTCTTCCATCAGAACTTACCGCACCACGATGTTCTAATTTTACTAAAATTTCTAGTGCATCATGAATAATTTTATTTGACTTTTCACCATTAAGGTTGCATATAAATCCTGCACCACAATTATCCGTTTCAAACTCATTTAAATACAATCCTTGATCTTCCATATAATTAAAAATTATTCAATAAAATAGCTACAAATTTATATTTTATTCATTAGAACTAAAAATAAGATAAAAAAAATGCATTGAAATGAAAATTTCAATGCATTTTTTTTTGATACGCTAAAAAAGTAGAGTTGTAATTGTGAATAAGTAAGGCTTTAGAAAATACTATGATTAAAACGCTTTATCTTATCAACTACAAACCATATAGATTTAGAGTTTGTTTTTTATTTTTCTAGTGTTCATTCAATCTAAAATCAGCATAAGCCTTCATACCATGTTCATGAATATCCAAACCTTCTACTTCTTCTCTTTCAGAAACGCGTATTCCTACAGTTTTCTTCAAGGTGAATAAAATGATAAAAGAACTCGCTATACAAAATGCAGCATAAGCCCCTGCACCTGTTAATTGATGTAAAAATTGTTCTCCACCAGCTTTTGCTCCAAAAACACCAACGGCCAATGTGCCCCAGATACCACAAATTAAATGTACGGCAATTGCACCTACGGGATCATCTAGTCTTAATTTATCGATGAATGTTATAGCTAGTACGATAATTCCGCCTGCAATAAATCCAATTAAGATTGCATCCATGGGAGACATTAAATCTGCCCCAGCGGTTATGCCAACTAATCCTCCTAAAATACCATTTAAGAACATGGTTAAGTCGTAATTTTTATACAATAGTGTTGATAAGATAAAAGCACCAATACCACCAGCTGCTGCTGCCAATGAAGTTGTAACCAAGGTTAATGAAGTTAATTCTGGGTCAGCAGATAATACTGAGCCTCCGTTAAAACCAAACCATCCTAACCATAGGATTAATACGCCACCTGTAGCTAAGGGAATATTATGCCCTAAAATCACTAAAGCTTTACCTTCTTTATTAAATTTACCAATACGTGGGCCTAATAGCCAAACGGCAACTAAAGCTGCCCAGCCACCTACAGAGTGTACCAATGTTGAGCCTGCAAAATCATAAAAACCTAATTTATCTAAGAAACCACCGCCCCATTTCCAAGAGCCTGCTATTGGATATACTAAACCAACATATATTATTACAAATAGCATAAATGGTCCAATTTTAATACGTTCAGCTACAGCACCAGAAACTATAGTTGCTGCAGTTGCTGCAAACATTCCTTGAAACAAAAAGTCTGTCCAATAGGTATAACCAGCATTGTATGTTAAGTCTAAATTACCCGTATCAGTTAATGGTGCATCTAAACCAAAACCTGCAAAGCCTAATATACCTGAAGAGCTTTCTGCAAAACCAGGATACATTAAATTGAATCCTACAATATAATAAAGTAAAAGTCCTGTGGTGATGATAAATATATTTTTAAACAAGACATTAATGGTGTTCTTTTGTCTTGTCAATCCGATTTCTAAAAAAGAAAATCCTAAATGCATGAAAAACACTAATGCCGTGCATATCATCATCCATACATTGTTTACTGTTAATAATCCCTCCATAATTGTTATTTTAGTTTATTTATTGTTAGTTTAATGATTGTCCGCCTTTTTCACCAGTTCTAATTCTATAGCTTTCTAGTATATCAGACACGAAAATTTTACCATCGCCTACTTCTCCAGTTACGCCCGAATCTAGAATTGCTTTAATGGTTACTTCTTCAAATTCATTATTAACAACAATAGATAGGTATCTACGTTGAATATCGCTAGTGCTATATGATACACCTCTATAAACATGACCTTCTTTTTCGTGACCCTGACCAGTAACATCCCAATAAGAGAAGAAGTTTACGCCAACATTATGTAGGGCTTCTTTTACGGCTTCGAATTTTGATTTTCTAATAATTGCTTCTATTTTTTTCATGATAAAATTTTGTATTTAGTTAAAACGTATAAACAGCTGCTAAAACAAATGAATTCAAACTTTTTTGCCCTTTTAAATCTTTATCTAAAAAGAAATTATCAGAACTTGAGTCAAGCCTTAATTCAGGAATTATAGTAAGTTCACCTATTTTTATATTGGCTGTTAATGTTGTGGCAAAAACACTAGAATCTTCAACTCCAGTACCTATTGCTCCAAAATCTCCAGTTTCCATAAAGTATTCGCCTCTTAGACCTATAGAAACTGTTTCAGATGTTGAATATTGAGGGTATAAAGCTACGCCTGCAAACCCTGCTTCGTTATCACCACTATTTCCATTGTTGTATAGTGCAGCATTGATTCCTAAAAAGAATTCTTTAGATAAATTTAGCCCCCCTGTATAATCAATTTCATATGCTCCATTATCTAGTAAGAAATTTAAGAATTGATCTGCATAACCCAATTGAGCCCCGAAAGCATATTTTCCAGTAGGGTTGAATTCTGTAGCGTCTGTTGGATTCATAGCGGCTAGCATTAAACTAAAATCTTCAGATAAAGCAATGTCTGCTTTTATACCCGTATGATTAAATGGGCCATAAGAAAATAAGTAAGAAGTACTGTAGTTAAAATTTGCAGTAGGTGAGATTACTTCATATCCTAAAAAAGTATTGAAATTTCCAATGGTTAATTTTACGGATTTGCTAACATTCCAATAAGCATAAAGTTGGTTCACAATGTTTGAACTTCCTCCAGGTCTTAAGGCTGGAGATAAAAAAGTTGCATCTTCGCCTCTTGGGCCATAAACTAAATCGGCAACAAAGCCAACTTTTTCGCCCTCGTAGCCAATAATTACGTTTGCCATACCGAGAGCAAAGCCAGGTAAATTAGCAAAAGAAGAGCCAGGGGCAACTGCATTTTTATTATTTGGAGCATTAAGATTGTACCTAAAGTAGGCGTCAATACTTCCGTTAATTGAAAATCTTTTTTCAATTAACGATTCATTTTCTTCTGTTGCCTCCTGAGCAGTTAGGTTTAAAGAAATTACTATACATAATAATGTAAAAATTTTCTTCATAATTTAATTTTAAATTCAATTGATTATTTTAAATTTTATGATGGCAAATGTAGAAATATATTTTACAGCATAAAGTTATGAAAGACTGAAATACGATAAATAGTATCATTTATAGTTAAAAAAATAGGGGTAAAAATTATAAAATGATATTATTATTAGGTTTTTACCCTATAAAAAATAGGGGTCAATAATTAATTGTTATTTTTATAGTAATTTGATAAAAATGCAGATTTGAAAAAAAAATATGATTTGAATACAAAACATAAGGTTGTTTAGCTTGTTTTTAAAGTATTCAATCTATATTTGATTGTTTTAGAGCAGATGAAATATCAATACAGTTATATTATTTCAATTCAATTTCTGGGTTTTCGTTTTCACGGATGGCAAAAGCAAACCAATGCTAAAACGTTACATGGCATGGTAGATAAATCACTGTCATTTGTGTTTAAGCACTTTGATTATAAAACTTTAGGTGTGGGTAGAACAGATGCTAAAGTTTCTGCAAACCATTATATTTTTCAGCTTTTTATCAATAATGAAGTTGATCAAGTAGATTTTGTTAAAGAGTTTAACTCTAATTTACCTCCAGACTTTAAGGCGTTGTCAGTAGCATCTGTTGCTACTAATTTTAATATCATTCAGCATCCTAAAATAAAGGAGTATTTGTATTTTTTTTCGTTTGGAGAAAAAAATCATCCTTTTGCAGCTCCTTATATTGTAGGTTTAGAAGAAGGTTTAGATGTTGAGTTGATGAAAAAAGGAGCGAAGCTTTTTGAAGGTGAGCATTATTTTCATAAGTATTGCACACAACCATCTGCCCAAACTGTCTTTAAAAGAACTATTGATTGTTGTGAGATTATAGAGAATGATATTTATACCGCCAATTTCTTTCCAAAACAGAGTTATTATTTGCGGGTAAAAGGAAGTGGATTTTTACGCTACCAAATACGGCTAATGATGTATGTGTTATTTGACTTGGGCAAAGGAGAAATAAGCTTAGATCAGATAGAACAATCTTTAAAAGAAAACAATGACAGGAAGTCTTTAAAGGGTATTGCTCCTGCTTCAGGATTGCAGTTGTTTGATATTGAATTCATCAATAAAAAATAAATTCGCTCTCTCTCTCTCTCTCTCTCTCTTTCTCTTTTCAAAATTTTAGTTAGGCTACACTTTTTTATACGCCAAATTCATTTTTAAAGCCTTATTATAGAATAGGATTCTTTTTGGAATTTGTCTTTTTTTATTTTAATCTTTTAGTACACTTCTAGAAATTACAATTTTTTGTATTTCAGAAGTGCCTTCATAAATTTGGGTGATTTTTGCATCACGCATTAAACGTTCTACATGATATTCTTTTACAAAGCCATAACCACCATGAATCTGAACAGCTTCTATGGTAACTCTCATTGCCATTTCAGCAGCATATAATTTTGCCATTGCACTAGATAGATCATAATTATTACCTTGATCTTTATCCCATGCAGCTTTCATACATAAATGTCTAGCAGCTTCAATTTCAACAGCCATATCTGCCAATTTAAAAGCGATGGCTTGGTGCTTGCTAATTTCTTTACCGAAAGCTTTTCTCTCTTTAGAATATTGCAATGCCAATTCATAAGCACCTGAAGCAATGCCTAAAGCCTGAGAGGCAATACCTATCCGCCCTCCAGCCAAAGTTTTCATGGCAAATTTAAAGCCAAAACCATCTTCGCCAATTCTATTTTCTTTAGGCACTTTTACATCAGTAAACAACAAAGAGTGCGTGTCAGAACCACGAATTCCTAATTTATTTTCTTTAGGGCCAACTTCAAAACCTTCCATTCCTTTTTCAACAATTAATGCATTGATTCCTTTATGCCCTTTTTCAGGATGCGTTTGAGCAATGACTATATATACACTAGCATTTCCACCATTGGTTATCCAGTTTTTAGTTCCGTTAAGGATGTAATGGTCGCCTTTGTCTACAGCTGTTGTTTTTTGTGAAGTGGCATCACTACCAGCTTCGGGCTCGCTTAAACAAAATGCTCCAATAATTTCTCCTGTTGCCAGTCTAGTTAAATATTTTTGTTTTTGTTCTTCAGTACCGTAAGTTTCCAGTCCCCAACATACTAATGAGTTGTTGACTGACATCACTACAGAAGCAGAAGCGTCAATTTTAGAAATTTCTTCCATCGCTAATACATAAGAAATGGCATCCATACCGCCACCACCGTATTTTGGGTCAACCATCATACCAAGAAAACCAAGTTCTCCCATTTTTTTGATTTGCTCGTGAGGAAATTTTTGATGTTCATCACGTTCAATAACTCCAGGGAGTAATTCTTGTTGTGCAAAATCGCGAGCAGCATCGCGAATCATGATATGTTCTTCTGTAAGGTTAAAATCCATAGTTTTAAAAAATCTTTAAATTTATAGGTAAATAATCTTCAAAGATACAGAATTTATAAAAATCTTATGCTATTTTTACGGCATTATGAATGCTAAAAAATTTTATTGTATTGGAGTGATGAGTGGTACCTCATTAGATGGTGTAGATTTATGTTATGTTAAGTTTGATGTTACAACTCGATATAATTTTGAAATATTAAAAGCGGCGACATTTTCTTATTCTGAAGCTTGGTTAAATAAGCTTAAGCAGGCTTTTACTTCTGATAATGAAGCTTTAGAATTACTTAGCGTTGAGTATGGTAATTATTTAGGGAGTTTAATCAATAATTTTATTGAACAGAATGCTATAGATGAAATAGATTTTGTGGCTTCGCATGGACATACCATTTTTCATAAACCAGATGAAGGTATTACCTTGCAAATAGGTGATGGTCAAACCATAGCAACAATAACTAAACAAAAAGTAATTTGTGATTTTAGAACGCAAGATGTGAAATTGGGCGGTCAAGGAGCACCTTTAGTTCCTATTGGGGATGAACTTTTGTTTGGGAATTATGAATACTGCTTAAATCTAGGTGGTTTTGTGAATGTTTCATTTAAAGAAGGTGACAAACGTATTGCTTATGACATTTGCCCTATTAATATTGTGTTAAATCATTATATCCAAAAATTAGGATTTGATTATGACGACAAAGGACAGCTAGCCGCAACAGGAAAAATTCATCAGCCGTTATTTGACCAGTTGAATGATCTTGAATATTATCATCAATCGCACCCAAAATCATTAGGATATGAGTGGGTTGTTGATGTAATTATCCCTTTAATTGACAATTATAACCTTGAGATAAAAGACATTTTAAGAACCTTTATAGAACATGTTGCTTTTCAGGTTTCTAAGGCAGTGCATGTGAAAGCACGTATGTTGGTAACTGGTGGCGGTGCTTTTAATGAGTTTTTAATGCAAAGAATTGAATTTTATATAGATGAGGAAATTGAATTGCAATCATCAAAAATAATTGATTTTAAAGAGGCTCTTATTTTTGCCTTATTAGGGTTGCTTAGATTAGAAAATAAAATTAATATATTAAAATCTGTTACAGGAGCAAGTAAAAACCATTCTTCAGGAGTTATTTTTAATCCATAAATACAAAATATTCATTTAAATTTTTTGATATGACTCAACTTTAGCTACACTTTAAAAATACATCTTTATAAATCGGGAATTTAGAGTACAATTTAAAGTAAATAGTATAAAAGAATAAAAGAATGAAAGAATTACTAAAAAAATACGAAGAAAAACAACCAGAAATTGTTTTTCATTGGAAAGATCAAGAAACAGAAGCAGAAGGTTGGACGGTTATTAATTCGCTTAGAGGCGGAGCAGCAGGCGGAGGAACAAGAATGCGTAAAGGGTTAGACATGAATGAAGTTTTGTCCTTAGCCAAGACCATGGAAGTTAAATTTACAGTTTCTGGCCCAGCTATTGGCGGTGCAAAATCAGGTATAAATTTTGACCCGAGTGACCCAAGAAAGAGAGGGGTTCTTGAGCGTTGGTACAAGGCTGTTTCACCCTTACTAAAATATTATTATGGTACAGGCGGTGATTTGAATGTAGATGAAATTCACGATGTGATTCCACTTACTGAGAATTCAGGAATATGGCATCCTCAAGAAGGTGTTTTTAATGGGCATTTTAAACCAACAGAATCTGAGAAAATTAATAGGATTGGTCAATTACGTCATGGTGTAATTAAAGTGATTGAAGATCCTGATTATACACCTGAAGTTTCTAGAAAGTATACTGTTGCAGATATGCTTACGGGTTATGGAGTGGCTGAAGCAGTAAAGCATTATTATGCTATTTTTGGTGGAGAAATTAAAGGGAAAAGAGCCATAGTTCAAGGTTTTGGAAATGTAGGTTCTGCCACGGCTTATTATTTAGATCAGTTGGGGGCAAAAATTGTTGGTATTATTGATAGGTCTGGAGGTGTAATTAATGAAAACGGATTTAGTTCTGACGAAGTGAGAACGATGTTTCTGAATAAAAGAGGAAATATGTTGGTGGCTGAAGAAATGATTCCTTTTGAAGAAATGAATGAGCGTATTTGGTCTTTACCTGCAGAGATTTTTATTCCAGCAGCAGCATCAAGGTTAGTTACTAAAGATCAAATTTCTAAAATGATAGCCACTGGTTTAGAAGTGATTTCTCCAGGGG
>JAMONB010000184.1 GCA_027066745.1 Flavobacteriaceae bacterium | reverse complement strand
AAGAAGGCTTTGAGGTTTCCGATTCACCTCTTCCTTGGGAGAGGTCGAAACTGCCTTTCTGCAGTTTCGGGAGAGGTAAAATACCAGATTTTGGTTTTTGATCCTAAGGTCAAAAGCTTGTGTCCAGCTTGATTGGGTATGAAACCAGCGAAATACCCCTATGTCTTGCCTCGGGGATCGTTGGTTTCAAGAAGTTTTTTATTTAGAAGAGTAATTGTGGTATAGTATTTGTTTGTGTTCTGTTTTTTTAATTAATAAAACTAACTTAAGTATTTTGAAAATGAAGAGAACAATTACCACTTTCGCACTATTAATAATAATAGCTTCTACTATTTCTGCACAAAAATTAGTAAAACCAACCAATCAAGAAATTGTTACTCTAATCAAAAAATCTTTTGAAAAAGATATTAGTGGCCATGGACTCTTATTTGGACTTCCATATCGTGTTTTTAATGAACATGAGTATACTGATTTTAAAATAAATTCTATAAAAATAACTAAAGTTGGTAAAGCAAGTAGTAATTATTACGAATCTAGTGGTAACTATATTGATAGTTATTTTTATGTAAAAGTGATAGTTGATGGAAGTGCAGAATTAAAAGAGGCTGTTTGTTTGGATAGTAAATATGGATACCTCAAAGAGAGTATAGGGAAGTGTGGTTATAAAAAAAGAGTAGAAGGAAGGATTAAATTTAGAGATATAGAACAAAAATTTCAAATTGCAACAGATGATTATGGAGATTGGTATGCACGCTATTCATGGATAGCTAATGATGATGATGAAATTTCTGAAGAACAAGATTACCTCTATAAAATTTACAAACAGCAAAACCCTAATGAGGAAATTGTTTTAAAAAAACAAGCACAAGAAAAACAAGCACAAAATGAATTTAGTAAGGAATTACAAAAAAGGCAAGATTTAATTGATAAAGTAAGAGGGGAAACAATTTTGAGGTTAGGTATTATAAAAAATAAATTAAGTAAAAGAGAAGACCTTAAGGCTTATCAAAAATTAGAAAATAAGTGTGTTAAAGAAGAATGGATTTGTGGTTATGATGTTACAATTTTTGAAAGCTTTTACCTTCCTTTAGTTGATCTCCAAAAAAGATATGACGGAAAAATAGTGAAAATTCTAGAGCAAAGACCAACATCTTCAAAAGAAAATACTGCCTTTATGAAGGTGTTGAATCGTTTTTTTGAAAAACATCCAGATGTTAAAAAGAAATTTTATTCAAAACGCTTATCTATGGGGTATAAATCTAATTTTTCTGAGCAAATTTCTAATCAAAAATCTGAAGAGGCAAAATATCTTGTATTTCTTGAATTGTCAAAAGGTTTAATGAAAATTAAATTTCCAGAGTAAAGATTAAAAAAAAACAGGATTTTATAGTGCGTGTAAATTTAATTCATATTCTTACTTGTTGTATCTTGCCAATAATTTTAAAACTAAACTTTTAACTACTAAAAAAAACTTAAACTATGGATGTAGATAAATTAATGGACACAGGCTCAGAATACATAATGACTTACGGAATGAAAATTTTAGGAGCCATTGTAATATGGATAATTGGTTCTTGGATTATTAAGAAATTATTAAGAATTACAGGGAATGTAATGACCAAAAGTGGCTATGATGCCAGTCTACAGAAATTTTTACTAAACCTTATAGGTTGGGTGCTAAAAATATTATTAATCCTTGCTATTTTAGGCCAATTAGGAGTTGAAACAACTTCATTTGCCGCAATATTAGCCGCTGCAGGCTTGGCAGTTGGTTTAGCATTACAAGGTTCGTTATCAAATTTTGCTGGAGGTGTCTTGATGATGATTTTTAAACCAATAAAAATTGGAGATTTAATTGAGGCTCAAGGCGTAGTTGGTGTTGTAAAAGAAATTGAAATATTTACAACCAAATTATTAACGCCAGACAACAAATTGGCAATCATACCAAATGGAACATTGTCAAATGGTAATATTATTAATTTTACTGAAGAAGGTAAAATAAGAGTAGATTTAACTTTTGGCGTGTCTTATGATGCAGATATCAAGCAAACTAAAGATGTTTTAATGAGTGTTTTAAACGCTGTAAATAATGTTTTAAAAGACCCTGAACCTACAGTTAATGTTTCTGCATTGGGAGAAAGTTCTGTTGATTTTGCTGTGAGACCTTGGTGTAAACCAGAACATTATTGGGATGTTTATTTTGATACTACAGAGCAAGTTAAATTAGCCTTAGATAAAGCAGGTATTGAAATACCTTATCCACATTCTGTTGAAATTCACAAAGAAGCTTAAAAATAGTTCTTTTTTGATTTAGTAACCAAAAAATCTTTTAAATAAAAAGGTTCAAAATAAGCGACATCTTCGATGTCGCTTATTTTATATTTATCATATGAAAGTTTTGCCATTTGTTTTGCAGAAGGAAAGTATCCGTCAAGAAATATTGCATTTTTATGTGTAATAATTTCTTTACATTTTTCAGCTCCATCTCCTAAAAAATAAACCTTGCCTTTGTTTAAAAAATCAATGAATGAGTGCTTATCAATAACTTCTGCCTGAATGTCTCTAAGCTGAATGTTGTTCTCGTTAAAAACAGCACTGTAAACTTCCATACGCCGTGCATCTAATAAAGGTATAATAAAAGTGTTTTGTTCAACAGAAATAGTGTTTGCTAAAGATTGTAAGGTTGAAATTGAAATTAAAGGTTTGTCTAATGAAAAACATAAGCCTTTAGCTGTTGATACGCCAATACGTAAGCCCGTAAAGGATCCAGGACCTTTACTAACAGCAATAGCGTCCAGCTCTTGAACAGATTTATTAGCTTTCTTTAATACTTCATCAATAAAAACATGTAATTTTTCAGCGTGAGAGTATTGCCCTTCTTTTAATTCTTTTATAATCAATAATTGCCCTTTGTTTGAAAGGCTAACGGAGCAGTTTTTGGTTGTAGTTTCTATGTTTAAAATTAATGACAAAGCTTAAGTGTTTGAACACAAAGGTACAAGATATTCTGTAAAATTAAACATCCAATACTCATTGAATATTGGATGTATATATAAAGTATATTTATAGATAAGATTATTTTACAATTGGTATTCCGTAATAGAATTCTAGTAATTTAGTTCTAAATACATAATTGTATTTGGCTCTAACTAAACTTGATTGAGCATTGACCAATCTGTTTCTTACTTGTTCAAAGTCAAAAGAGTTTGTGGCTCCTAAATTATAACGTTCTTGTGCAAAAGTAAATGATTGTTCTTGTGCTTTAACAGATTTTTCAGCAGCTTCATATGCTTTTAATGTGGCCTTTGCGTTTATATAAGCACGTTCTACAGATTCTCTTAATGCTCTTTTTGTATCATTTAAGTTTACTTGAGATATTTCTTGATTAATTTTAGCCCTATTAACATTGGCTTTAACTTGACCTCTGCTAAATATGGGAATACTTAAGTTTAAGCCAATAAATTCACCTAAATTATTATCTAATTGGTCAGAGAAAGGGAATTGAAATACAGGAGAGTTGTTAGTGTCTTTAACACCTTGTCTATGATTGTAAACGGTACTTAAGCCCGCACTTAGGGTTAAGCTTGGTAAGTAATCTGCTTTTGCAATTTTAATTCCTGTTCCAGAGTTTTGCAATGCCAATGTAGCACTTTTAATTTCTGGTTGATTTTCAACAGCTTTTAAAAAAACTTCTTCTGTATTATTATATAATAATGCAACGGAATTAATATCTATGGATATTTCTTCAATATCAAAATTTTGATTAGGTATTTGTAATAGTTGTGATAAATCTAATAATGATAATGCCAAATTATTTTCAGCAGTTACTACAGAATTTTCATCATTTACTTTGGTAGCTTCTACTTCTAACAAATTTCCATAAGGTTGAACACCTGCATCAACCAATTCTTTGGTTCTTTCTAGTTGCTGATTGCTAATGGTAATTTGAGCTTTAGCAATTTTTAAATTTTCTTTGTTAAATAATACATTTAAGTATGAGTTTACGATATTTAAAGAAATATCGTTTTTCATTTTTTCTAAATCTAATTGACTAGCTTCATAAGAAATTTTAGATTGTTTTAAATTATTTTTGTTGCTAAAACCATTAAACAAATTCATTGAGGCATTTAACCCAAATCTATTAGAGCGTCTATCATTAGCTACTCTAGAGTTGCTTGCTGCGTCAAAGCCAGAGCCAAAACTAAAATCTTGAGAAGCAGAAGCAGATACACCTGGTAACATATTTCCTTTTGCAGAAGTAATATCTTCTTTTCTTAAGTCTGTAGTGTATCCAGCTCGTTTTACGGATAAATTATGCTCTAATGCATGGTTTACGCATTCTTTTAAAGTCCATTTTTTATCTTGAGCAAATGAAGTTGCTATAATGAAGAATGTAATGAGTATACTAAATCTTATTTTCATCTATGTATATTTATATTGACCCTTAAATGAAATAATGGGTTGAGTTTATTGATCTTCTATATGACGAACAAAAGTAAAACTTGTTACACTTTCATGTCATATTAAAATGTTAATTTAATTCTTATCCAGTAATTTTAATATAGAATTTTAAATAATTCTTAGTTCAAAAATTGTTAATCACTGTTCTTTTTTTTCAAACTATCCGTAAGTTGTATTTTTATAACAATTTACTTTTTTTTCCATTTTCTGAATAAAAAATAGGCTGCAATACCGACTAAAACATACGGAAAAGCCATTAAATAGATTATACCATCATTCAAACCTTCAGCTATTTCAGCATCACCAGATTCTACTACAGCTTTACACATGGCACATTGTGCAGAAATTAATTCTGTAAGAAAAAATAAGAGTATAAAAATAAATTTTTTCATTAATAATAAGGTGAAATCATTAAATAGACTATAACTCCAGTTACAGCAACGTATAGCCATAATGGAAATGTAAATTTCGCTATTTTTTTGTGTTTTTCAAAATTATTTGTAATAGCTCTAACATAAGTAATCAATACAAAAGGAATAACTATAATTGATAATAAAATATGTGTCAATAAAATAAATAAATAAAGGTATTTTATGACGCCATCGCCTCTAAATTTTGTAGAATCAGAAGTCATGTGATGGAGTACATACAGTGCTAAAAACAGCACTGAACAAATTATGGCAGACTTCATTAATCGTTTATGAAGTGTATGTTTATTCTTCTTTATTGCCCATACTCCTAAAATTAATAATAAAGCAGTAAAAGCATTGATTGTGGCATAAATAGGCGGTAAAAATATAGGGAGTTCTATATCAATTTTAACGGTAAATAGTATGGCTATTACTAATGGAATTAGTATTGATAAAACTACAATTAGAGTATTGTATTTTTTTGATGATTGAATAGTATTGGTCATATGAGATTATTCATTTAGCAATATGACAATATCTTCTTTTAACATTTGCACCTGTTTGGCATCTAACCCGTCATAAAATTTTAGTGGATTTTCATTCTCGCCAGTTATAATAGTTCTTGATCTGATAAAACCATTTTTATCAACTAAGGCAAACAGTCCTGAATGTTCAAACCCCCCTTCTGCTTCTTCATTTTCACCAGCATATAATTTGAAGCCTACATTGGCAAACTCATAAATTACATCTTTGTCACCAGTTAAAAAGTGCCAATTTTTTGAAGTTGAATTATTTTTTTCTGCATATCTTTTTAGGGCATCTACAGTATCTCTTTTAGGGTCAATAGTAACTGAGATTAAATTAAAATTTGGGTTGCCATAAAATTCATCTTGAATCTTAAGCATACTTGTATGCATTTTAGGGCAAATAGTAGGGCAGGAGGTAAAGAAAAATTCTAAAACATATACTTTATCCTTTAATGTAGTATTACTTATTAGTTTATTGTCTTGATTGGTAAATTCAAAATCAGTTACTTTTTCAAATTTCAACAATGAAGATGGTGATAGTCTGTTTACAATTTTTGGAACTGCCCAAATGCCAAAAATCAAAATGATAAAAGTAATACCTATATAAGATTTATTTTTCATTTTTTATATAATTCTTTTTTAATGCTAACCGGTATTCAGCAATCAATACTTTTACATCATCAACCATTTTACGATGGATGGGTGCTACGGTTTCGGCATTATATCCGTACATTAACCCATTATCTTCATCATTTGTTCTTCCACGTAAGTTTCTGTTTTTATCAATAATAAAGGCATATTTAGAATAGCTATTTTTATCAATATTATAAGAAGTGTTTAAACTGTTGAATAATTCAACTATGTTTTCTGGAGAGCCAAATACAAACTTCCATTTTTGCATATCAGTAATTGCACCCAATTGTTTTTTAAGTTCTATTGTTTGAGTTCCTTTAGGGAGGATAGCAATAAACTGAAAGTCTTTAAATTTATAAAAATGCTTGTAAATTTTCTCATTTAAATTTAGTGCATTGTTTTTTACTGCATTTAGATCATTTCCGAAAAAGCATAGAATTGTAATTTTATCATTTAATGTAACTGCTTTTAAATCTTCAGTTTTAAAAGCAGTTATATCATTAACTTGTTCTGTAATTACTGATAGTTTGGCGAAGTTATTAGTGCCAGTAAGTAAAAGTACATAGAAAACTAAGGGTGCGATAAATAGTACAAATAACAGCCAGAATTTTTTTGTTTTCAAAATTTAAAATTTAAAGAGTATCACCAATCACCAAAATTACATATCTTTTGTTGAAAGGTTTAATTTTTGGATATGAAAAAAGCGGTTAAAAACCGCTTTAAATATTGTTGTTTTACTTATCTATAAAACCATTTTGTGTATCTGCCACTAAAAACATCTCCGATAAAGTTACCTTCAATAAGAATTAAAGTTGCTAAGTAACAAATTAAGAAAACTGAAGTCCAAACAATAGCTCTACGGAATCCTGCTTTTTCTTGTTTTAAATGCATAAAATACCAAGCAATACCATAAGCTTTTACCAATGTTAGTATTAAAAAAATCCAATTTAAGGGGCTTGTGCCTAAAAAACTGCTTAAGTGTAAAGATTCAGGCTTTGTAATTCCTAAAAATACTTCAACAGCTGTAATAATAGATAAAAATCCAAATACTTTCCAGATTAATCCTACGTGTGATTCGTGTTGGTCGTGTTCTTGAGTCATGATAATTTATTTTTTTATACTAAATAGAAGAATGTAAATACAAATACCCAAACTAAATCGACAAAGTGCCAATAAAGTCCTACTTTTTCAACCATTTCATAGCTACCTCTTTTTTGGTAAGTGCCAATAATTACATTAAAAAATATAATAATATTAATTATTATACCTGATAAAACGTGAAATCCATGAAATCCTGTAATAAAGAAAAAGAAATCAGCAAATAATGTTTTGCCATATTCGTTAATTTTAAGGTTGGCACCTTTAACAACACCAGTAGCATTTGCTAAAAATTTATTCGCAGCATCTCTTGATAAGATAGTTTTCTGCTTGGTTTCAAAATTAATTTGTTCTGTTCTTAAGCTAATATTAGTATTTGCTTTAAAGCTTTCTATAACTTCATTAACGGTATAAGTGGCTACAGAAGCGGCATCTTTTTCAAACCATAAGCCATTACTTCTGGTATGATTTACTCTCTCTGCATTAGGTGATTTGTTTACAAAAGATTCTAACGTAACCTGATGACCTGAAGCATCAACAAATTGTGCAATTTGACCATCTTTCATCAGTAAAGAGCCATATGTGCCACCTATAAAATTTTTCCATTCCCAAGCTTGAGAGCCTAAGAAAATAATACCTCCAATAATGGTTAACAACATATATAAGGTTACTTTCCCTTTTTTCATTTGATGACCAGCATCTACTGCTAATACCATTGTTACAGATGAGAAAATTAGTACAAAGGTCATAAATGCAACATAAATCATCGGATAATGACCACCATGCATAAATGGAACGTGAGTAAACACTTCGTCAGCTATTGGCCAAGTGTCTAAAAATTTAAAACGCATTAATCCATAGGCTGCTAAAAATCCTGAAAATGTTAAGGCATCAGACATGATAAAAAACCACATCATCATTTTACCATAACTGGCATTTAAAGGTTTTTTACCTCCACCAGTCCAAGCACCTTCTTCTGTATTTTCTGTAGCAATTGTTGCTTCCATAAATGTATATCAGTTAATTTTGGTTAGTATCAATCCAGTTAAGAGTTATCAAAAATTGGTCGATATGCAAAATTATAAAATTAAATGACATACACAATTTTATTTGTTACATCATGATAAAAATCATACTTTATTAAAAAACTCAACTATGAAGTGTGGAGAGGTGTTCTTTCTTGGTATTAATATTGAAAAAACTATACTGAATTTTGAAAATTTGTAAAATTTCACTCTGTTTATTATGTAATGAAGTAGAAAAATAAGAATAAGAATATCCATAGAATATCTACAAAATGCCAAAATATACCACCTAATTCTATTCCTAAAGTATCTTCAGTTTTGTATTTGTGTTTTAAATGATTAAAAATCACAACCAATAAAACAATAATTCCAGCTGCTACATGAATTAAGTGTGCAAATGAAATAACAACCAATAAAGATGATGAAACTACACTTCCTTCACCAGTAAAGTATAAGCCAGCTCCTCTTAGTTGATTGAATCCTTCAATTTGAAAAAATACAAAACCTAATGCGAGTACTAATGTAATTATTAAAAAGAATGTTGTCTGCTGTCTATTTTCTTTTTGAATATTTTTTTTTGCAAATAGATAGGTAATACTACTGAGAATGATTAACAATGTACTAATGTAAAGGGCTTGAGGTAGTTCAAAAGAAATCCAATCTTCTCTTTTGCTACTAATTACATAGGCACTAGTTAGGCCTGCAAACATCATTATCATACTGATAATGGCAACATACATCATTTGTTTTGAGGTTCTACTTCTAATTTGTGCATCCATAATTTTAATGTAAAAATTTATCTATTACGAAAATAATTTGAATTAATGTGATGTAAAAAACACTTGACAGCATTAGTTTTCTGGCCAATTCATCGGTCTGTTTTTTATGTAATAAGATGCCGTAATATAACATCATAATTCCTGAAAGTAAAACAATTATAGCAGCAATAGGCGATAAGTATAAATTTCCAGTTAATTTTAAAACAGGAAAAACTGAGACGATAATCATCCAAACAGTATATAAAATAATTTGTAGTGTGGCTTTTTTATTTTTTTCACCAGTAGGTAACATGTTAAATCCTGCTTTTTTATATTCATCATGTTGTAACCAACCTATTGCCCAAAAATGTGGGAATTGCCAAAAAAATTGAATCATAAATAACATGCCAGGTTCTATACCGAATTTTCCAGTTGCGGCAACCCAACCGAGCATAAAAGGAATGGCACCAGGGATGGCACCTACAAACACAACTAAAGGAGTGACCGATTTTAAAGGTGTATAAGCACTAGTGTATAGAAATATAGAAATTGCCCCAAACATTGCTGTTTTTGGGTTTATAATATACAAGGTAACAAGTCCAAGAATTGTACAAATAACCGCTATGGTCATGGCTGTATTTATTGACATTCTTTCAGCGGGTAATGGTCTGTCTTGTGTGCGTTTCATCAGTTTATCAGTATCTTTTTCGATAATTTGATTAAAGGCATTAGATGCTCCCACCATAAAATAACCTCCAAAAGCTAATAATAATAAAGTTGAAATTTGAATAGTTTCTACAGCTAATAAATATCCTGCCAAAGCCGAAAATACAACGCTAATTGACAAGCCAAATTTGGTCAATTGCTTAAAATCATCTATAACCGAAGTTAGTGTTCGACTTTTGGTTGTAGTATTTGACAAGGTTTGCATTTTTTTGTTCTTAAAACGGTGCAAATATATTTATAATTAAGGAATAAACTAGTTTAAAATCAGCCTATAAAAATCTTACTCTATAAAAAAGTAAAAAAAGGCTTTGCAATTTACAGAAATGTATTAAATTTGCCCTCGCATTTGTGATGCCACAAAAGTAAGTTCTTTTAAAATAAAAACACGAAAGTAGTTATACAATTAAATTGTGCTTTCGATTTTGCGAAAGTAGCTCAGCTGGTAGAGCATCACCTTGCCAAGGTGGAGGTCGCGGGTTCAAATCCCGTCTTTCGCTCAGAAACGTACCAATTATGTTGTCATGAAAATGATAAACAGGCTCGAGTGGTGGAATTGGTAGACACGCTGGACTTAAAATCCAGTGGACAGTAATGTCCGTATGGGTTCAAGTCCCATCTCGAGTACTTCTTAAAATCTTAACTGATTATTTATTAATTAGTTGAGGTTTTTTTATTTGTGATTTGCTAAACATTTGCTAAACAAACTGTAATAATTGAATTTTATCTCTAGAATTTCTTCTTGAAAATTTTTAATGTATTGTTGTATGTGAACATTTGTTAACAGTCTTATTTGACCTCTGCAAATAATAGTAATATATTATATTACTATTTTGAATAGTAACACCTTTTCTCATATGCACGTGTAGTGACAGGCAAAAAATCTTCATCTGATGAATTTACGAAGTAAATTGAAGTATAACATAGATCTTAGTACTATCAATTTAATTCTTATATTTGCTGTGGGTATGCGTTGCCGTATTCCCAACATTTTGAACAAGTAAAAGAGGGCTTTGAACACCCTCTTTTTTAATAAGTAAATTTTAACTTTTACTTTGATAAATGTCAACAATTGTCAACAGGCAAACTCTAACGTCTTCCAGTTGCTTCAACCTGCATTCGTTCGGAAAGTAATTGAGTTTCGTTTTCTAACTCTTGTCGTAAATCTACTGGAAGTTTTAATAAATCTTCTTGATATTCTTTTTGAATTTTTAACCTGTAGTTTGAAAAACCGTCATAAGATGAAATATTACCGTCTTTATCAATATGTGGGTTGTTTTTTTGACGTTTATCACTGTTCCAATTTAACCATTCAATTTCTTTACCAGTTAACGGATTGTCATGTTTGTCAGAAAAAGGATTTTTATCAGTCATAGTGACAAAGGTACAAAAAAGTCTAAACGAATATTAGCAAGTCTCAAAACAACATAAGTAATTTCTTGCTTTATTTTTTTAAAATTACTATGTACACACTCTTTTTTTAATTTCTTTCTATAATACCTTTATTAGGTGCCTTATTACAATATCTTTTTATAGGTTGCGTAGTTGGTTAAACTTAATTCAGACTAAAATAAATATTGATTGTGAACATCTTAAATCATTTGCAGTTATTCAAACATTTGGTTTTGATGGGTTGGGTATAAACGTTTTTGCTTTATGTTTCTATTGCTGCATACATTTCTAATGTTATGAGCAATTTCTTTAATTTGGGTTTCATGACTTGAACATATCCATTTATGAGATAAGTATTTTTTCTTAACCTCATCAAATATTTTATTGTCGGTTTTGTAATAATATTTTAGCCCTGTATGTGAAAGTAAATAACTGGTGTCTTTTTGCATGGTAATATCTACTCCAGTTATAAGGCAAAATCGAACTGCTTTTTTGGAGGTTTT
>JAMONB010000183.1 GCA_027066745.1 Flavobacteriaceae bacterium | reverse complement strand
ATAAGGTCGAAAATGCACGCCCTCAAGGTAAGTCACAAATCAAAATGGTTATGTAGCTCAGCTGGTTAGAGCACGGCATTCATAATGCCGGGGTCGGTGGTTCAAGTCCACCCATAACCACCATTTTCTTGTTTCACCCCGTTTCAAACCATACCAAAAACCCTTATATAACATAGCTTAAAAGCTATTTTATGTTGCGTGGTGTTTCACCCTGTTTCATTGTTTTTCATGTCATTAGGTGCTATATTTGGTGCTATCACTCGGTTCAATAGATATAGGTAGCACCAAAATGGCATTAACAGACTTAAAAATAAGGCGTACAAAGCCACAGTTAAAGGACTTATGGCTTACAGATGAAAAGGGATTAAGGCTTTTAATTAAGCCTAGTGGAGCAAGATATTGGCGTTTACGTTATCGCTTTGGCGGAAAACAAAAAACCTTAGCTTTAGGCGTATATCCTGAAATTACTTTAAAGATGGCTAGAGAAGAAAGGCAAAATGCCCGAAGACTATTATCTAAAGGCATTGACCCAAGTTTAATAAAAAAAGAACTAAAACAAAAAAGCATAATGGACGATACCAACACATTTTCTGTTTTAACTAAAGAGTGGTGGAACTTTAAAAAAGGTGTATGGACAGAAGACCACGCTAAAAGGTTGATGAATAGATTAAAAGCAAATGTATTCAAAACTTTAGATGCTAAACCAATCAATCAGATTAAACCACAAGATATTCTTTATATCATCAAAGAAATAGAAAGCAGAAATGCCCTAGATATTGCAAGCAGAGTTTTACAAGACATACGCAGAATATTTAGCTATGGTGTCAGGATGGGGTGGCTTAAATATAACCCTGCTGCTGAATTAATTGGCGTTACAAAACCAAGGAAGAAAAAACACCTACCCTCAATGAAAAATCATGAACTTGGTCAATTTCTCTGTGAATTAGATGGCTATCAAGAAAGAGGAAGAGAACTAACAAAACTTGCATTACAATTATTAATTTTTACATTTGCAAGATCAGGAGAAATCAGGCTTGCACAATGGAAAGAATTTGATTTTGCAAAATCACTATGGATTATCCCTGCTGAACGAATGAAAATGAGAACAGAACATCATATTCCATTATCAACTCAGGCATTAGACACCTTGATAAAGATACAGGAAATCACGGGAACTTATGACCTATTATTTCCCTCAGAACGTAATTGGCGAAAAGCAATGTCAGATAATACCATGCGTAGAGCAATGAGACATTTGGGATATGATGGTGAACACCCACCAAAATCTAAGGCAACACCTCATGGTTTCAGGGCAAATGCCTCATCTATACTTAATGAAAAAGAATTTAACCCTGATGCAATTGAGCGACAATTATCACATATGGAAAGAAACAACGTTCGAGCCGCTTATTTGCATCATGCTCAATATATGCAACTTCGCGTTGAAATGATGCAATGGTGGGCTGATTATTTGGATAACGAGAAGGAGAAATATAAACAAGTTTTTAAGAACAAAGTTCAATAAATTCACAAGGTTTAAATATAAACCTATAGGCTGCCCCTAAACGAACGCTATGTAATCTATAATCTAACTCTTGTAAAAGAGAGGAAATATCACCTCTCCTTTTAATAATCCTTTTATCAGTAGTAATAAAAAAACCATCATTTATTGCTGTAGAGTAAACATGTTTGGAATCCATAAGATGTTTGTCACTTTGACTATTACCTTTTAATATTTTGTAAATCCCACTAAAAATTTTACAACTAGACATATCTTGCCCTTCATAATCAGTAAAATATTTAGTTGGAAACATACCTCCTATGGTATTAAAGGGTACATTGGTTGCCTCAGGAGTATTTGGATGTTTTAATTCTTCATTTATTGATGGAGAAGAATATATTGTGAATTTATCACTACTAAAAAAGTTGTTCCAACTTTCATCGTTTCTAATCGAGTCAATAGCACATGAATCAACATATATATAATCTGTTTTTTTGGGGATTCTGGTCGTCATCATATTAAACTCTGTTATCAACCCATTTCTGAATATCACTCAATTTCCAACCAATGCTATTTTTACCAAGAGATACACGAGCAGGAAAGCTTTTGTATCTCTCCATTCTCCAAATAGTGGTACGAGATAAACCCGTCATTTCAACCACATCTTTGGCTCGAATAATTCTGTCATTACTTACAGATTGTTTGCTTGTGGTTGTCGCCGAATTTACCGCACCAATCAAATATTCTAAAAGCTGATAACCGAAGTATTCAACTTTGTCAGGTAAAGCAATAAATGAAATCTTGTTTTGCCCTCTTAGTAGTTTGAGTGATTGAACTGGAATATTTAAAAAATCCACGGCTTCATTTTCTGAAAATCGCTGATACAAAGCCACGCCCATTGAATCGGCTATGGGTATCAACTTTTGTATGTTTTCAGGTAAATCCACGTAGTTGGGTGATTGTTATTAATTAAAAGTGAGTATAGCATAAACCCTCAAAACTTCATTTGCGTTTTTGTCACTATCCTTATAATAACCATAGAGTTATCTTAATTTTTTCAAATATAATTATGACAACAAAAGTTCTACTTCACAAAGACAAGCACATGCGAGTGGCTAAAGAGGACGAATCAAATCAGCCAGTACAATTGGAACTGTGGAAAATGATGGTATCTCAAAATTATTCAAATAGTGTTGAGTTATACCAAACCTTGCCTGATGTATTCAGTTGAAAACAAATCAAATTAAGAAATCCTGATGGCTCATTACCAGTATTAACAAGACAATGAAATTATAATTGAATATCTTACACTTTGGATATTTCACCTGCCAATATCACTGTTGAAGATACAGACAGCAAGAAAAAGAAAAAAGCTTTTTATAAAACGGTAATTGCTGAATTTGTTGAATACGCCTTACACAAACTTTCTATATCTGAAGGGTTCTTTTTAAATGACAATCAAGTCAAAACTGAAGAGTTTGGTTTAATCACGACTTTTTACCGTATCAGGGAAGAGTTAAAAAAAATGGGTAAAAATTACAGCTACAACCAAATAAAAGATTGAATTTCAATCTTGGCGTGATTACGTTATCAATTGTCATGAGATATAAGCAAAAACTATTGATTAGACAGTTTTTTTTCTCCAATAGACCTTACGATAAAGAATGACAGAAAAAATCCCTTACACTCCGAATTATACATTACATTCAATAAACTAATCTCTAAGAAAATATTAGCACTTGATTGGCGTGGATTTAATTATTCTGAATTCATGAAAGTAAAAACCAGTTTTGGTCGTAGTCTTTTTATGCGTTTATCTTATCGTTTCAAACAGGTAGATGTTATCAATGGTTATCATTTTTTACTATCAACTTTAATTGATGAATGAGTATTACAAGAGGATTTAATCACAACCAATATCAAAAAAATCAACGAGGGGTTAAAGGATTGTGGCTACATCATTGAAAAATACACAGCAGAGAAAAAGTATTCAATCAACCCAAAAACAAAACGCAGAGCATTAACAGATTACAAAGTCACAGTATTTCCCACAAGAGCCTTTCAGGATGAACAGTACCGTTTCAATGTTCACAATAAAAACATTCAGGAACACAAAATTGATCAACAAGGAAAACCAATAATCAAACCAATGTGAGACCAGTACAAAACCAAGCATGATTTTAAAAGGTATTTGAAAGACAAGGAAAATTTTGAAACCGCAAAATCACCCATTAATTAGTCAGTTCCTAGTGAGTTACAATTTAAGATTTAGTCAGTTTTGAGTGAGTTTCATTCAAAACACCCTGTAAATGGTCAGTTTTGAGTAAGCTTTAAAAAGGTTTTCAATTTTGCAGTAGTTAGTTCCTAGTGAGCCACACAGCCATTGTTTAAAACTTATTTAGCTTTAGGTGAATTTCGTGAAAAACTTCAACACAATTGTGAATAATTTAGTCAGCTTTAGGTTAGCTTTAAATAGCCAATAAACGAATTACTCAGTTTTGGGTTAGCTTCAATAGATTTATTAGTCAGTTTTGAGTGAGTTTCATTTTTCAAGAGTGGCAATACACTCATAAGAACTTAATAATGAATTACTGCTAACTATATCTTTAATTATATTTCTATATTCTATTAACTATTGCTTTAAGTGAATGTGGTTTGTATTCAGGGGAAAAGGTAAAAGTTGAAAATGATTGTATCTTAGTGGATATTTTAAAAGACCGTGCCGTGACCACGCTTGATAAACAAATGATGCTGAGGAAAAGAAAAATATTGTTGATTTATAATATTCTAGAGTTAATAATGCACTTTTAAAAAGATTATTCAAAAGTGATAATAAGTAAAATAATCAATGTAATAAAGCAAATAAAAATTAAAGAACTGGGTGTGAAGATTGAATCATGTCATTTATGTCAATGGCGTTTACAAATAAAAATCCATAATGACGAAATGGGTGTTAGATGTACTCGATGTTTTGCAACACCTGTATCACAGTCATTAGGACTTGCTTTTAAAAAGCATTTTAACACTTCAACTAAGACCGTCTATGAGTTATCTTCGAGAGGGTCTTTTGTTCGTTTTTTAAAAAAACTCAATGTCAAATTGGTTTTGAGCGAATATTTTGATGCAGTGGAAAATGGAGTTACCCATAAAGGCATTTTATGTCAAAATGTTGAAAAATTAACATTTATAGATAATAGTTTTGATATTTGTACTTGTTTAGAGGTTTTTGAGCATGTTGAAAATGATATACAAGGTTTTAGGGAAGTATATCGCGTATTAAATAAAGAAGGAGTTTTATTATTTACTGTTCCAATTGATTTAAACTCTGTAACTATAGAAAGAACCAAGGTAGTTCACGGTCAAAGAAAAAACACTTTAGAACCTGAATATCACTCAGATAATATTAGAGGTACATCTAAAGTTTTTTGCTATAGAAACTATGGTTATGACATTGTTGAAAGACTTAAACAAGTTGGTTTTAAAGAGTGTGAAATTTACACACCGCCCAAATCAAGTTTATTTGGATTTGGGCGACCTATTATTATTGCAAAAAAGGGTTAGTCAAAATCAAAATATGTTAAATTCAATTCATTTGGAAATGATGGAAATTTTGCACTAACTGCATTCACATGAACATATACTTCAATAGTATGATTTCCTGCGGACAAAGGAGAGCTATTAGAGCCAACTGCTGATAAGTATGATGCAGTAAGAGTCCGTGTTGAGCCCGCTTCAGGGACATATAGTTGTTGTACACCTACAGTGCCAACAGGTGAGCCATCTATTTTAATACCTAAACTTACAACCATATCACTATCTTCAGGAGAGCCTGCCTGAATCCTACCTTTGGCAGAAAAAAACAATATCCCACTATGGTTATTGGGAATAGTGATTGTTTTACTTGCAATTGTTACATCTGTATTAGCATTAGGACAACCAGGAAGACCAAGTGTTGATGCGACACATTCAAATCCATAAGTACTACAGAATGCATTATTACCGCCAGCCCCTCCTGATATTCCATTATTTAAAATAGAAATTAATTTTGTATTTGCAACCTTGTAACAAATATCGTTTTCAAATGGCGTTATACCAACATTCGAACCAAATGCAAGTTCAGAAGCTCCAAATTTAATATTTAAGCTTTCTTGAGGACTTATAGAGCGTAAAGAATGGGCATACATTGATGTTTGTAATTCCGCTCCTTGATATAAGTCATTTGCACCCCAACTTGCTTCACTCGTGGTTGGACAGGTGTTATTTACCCAAAAACCCCAGAGAGCATCTCCCTGACCACCTAAACTCCCCCCACTACCGGTACATGACTGATAAGCCCTACCTCCAACATATGATAAAACATTTGCTATTCCTGAATTATTATTGGGGATTGTATTTGCTAATAATTCAATAAAAGGTCTGTCTGCATCTCCTTCATTGATATCAATTAACGGAGGATTATAAGTAGTAACTTGTATATTATTGGAGTCACTAGTTAAAGAGTCAGTTAATATTTTCAATGTAGGGTCAATCATTATTGATAAAGCTGTACCGCTACCAACTAAGAAATCACCACTATTTGATGGATGAGCACTTGCGATTAATGCAATAGTATATGTTCCAATTGGGAGTACTCGATATGCCATTAAATTAAAGCTATGCTGACCAGATAAGCCTGTTGTACCTGTCGACCAATCGTGGATAGCAGTTGTAGAATATTGATCATCTCCATTTATTTCAATTCTTAAATATCCAGCAGGTCCATTAATTGGTGCAAATCTTCCATCTGAAATAATAAGAAGTTTTGATTTAGATGTAACTGAGATTGTTTTTTGAATTACAATTTGTTTAGATACGCCCGAAATGTTTTTATCTGTATTGATACGCTCAAAATAGAATTGTTTTTCACAAACCTCATCTACTTCAAATCCATTTAGAAATATATTATCTGAATTAAAGTCAAAAAAACAATCAGCAGTAGTTTGACTAGCTACTAAAAACAAAATAAGTGTTATTGCGCTTTTAAAGTGGGAATTCACTATTACTTCTCCATAAATAAAGTTGAATATTTATTTTAGCAAAAATACTCTAACCTTTCAATTAGAATATTATTTCAAGTTGATTACTAACTCATTATAATCATTAAAACCATCGTAGATACTGGAACAATCAACAAAATCATAATCAATATTTTGAGATAAATACTCAAAACATTGTTTGCCCATTTCATCATTATCAAGAAAGAAATAAGCTTTTTTAAATTGCTTAGAATTTAACGCTTTTAAACCCTCATCTTTCATTGAAGTAGAATTGAGAATAATAGCTGAACTTTGAAAATCAGTTATTTTATGATGGGTTAAATATGCCAAAAAATCCATCATCCCTTCAAAAACCGCCACATCTTTACCATCTTCTAAATTAATACTGGTGATGGCTTTTGAACCAATACACCCTTTCATCAAGGCATTTTTAAATTCATAACCGCCCACATCATTTTTTAATGCTAGGGCATAATTGAGTTTTTCATTATTATTGATTGAATAATAAATCTGCTGAAGATGCTTTTTAGCAATATCCACATCAATACATCTATCACGCAAAAGACAATATAAAGCCTTTTCAGAAATTTTCCCGACTTCCTTTAGTTCTAACTTGCTTTTTTTGGGTACTGAATCAACCCAGATGGTTTCATAATGCTTAACTGGTGAGTGAGATATATAATCCGAAGACAAACGCTTGAGAGCGTGCGAAACATCATCATTATACATAGTACAAACCAAGTCAATAATTGAACCCCCTTCACCCAATCCAAAATCATACCAAGAATTTAAGATTTTATTCACCTTAAAAGATGGCGTATTATCCTCATGTAATGGGCTTTTATACCATAAATCATTGCCTGAAGATTTAACAGGTTTATAATTGAGCTTATTCAAAAAATGCTCAATTGGGATTTGTTTGGCTTGTTTGGAGTTCATAGTATTAATTTTTACCATCTTAATAAAATTTTAAAAAAATACAAATTTTCATTTTTTCCTATTCAAACAATATTGATGAGAATATAATATTATTTTAATTCAAAATATTTTAGGTGATTAAATGAGTAACTATGCGGGTGATTCTATTGAAGATATAGCAGAAATGGCAGAAGCATTTGAAAAACAACAAAATAGTAAAACTATTACTGACATTATTGATAATTTGGTGGATACAGATGACTATAATAATACACATTATATCTCAAAAATTAATCGCAGTTTAGAAGAATATGGCTCTTATACTATAGCTAGAACCCATTTAGATAGTGAACTAAAAAAACAAACTATGCAAGGACTAATTTCAAGTTCTAAAGCACTTGTTACCTTAATTGAAAAAAACTCAAAATGTCTTACATGTTATCATTCTGATATTGTGAAAACAAAAACAAAATGCAATGAAGAATACTTTGAAAAAAGAATTGGCTTTTGTGATGTTAGAAATAATGCAATCATATCTGAAGATGTATTGAAATGTACAAAATATAAGAAAGTCGATGTATATTTAGGTTATGCTCAGTACGTTTAATAAGAGAATATGGAGCGGTTCAAAAAAAACAACCTTTGAGCAAAACTCAAAGGTTATCAAATAATTCTAATTGCACAATCTCATCAACTTCAACAATTTCAGGTTTAGGTTGAGAGGGCAGATTAGATTTTTCAGGTTCTGTTTTTGTATTTGTAGCTTCAGGTGTGATTATTTCTTTTTCCTCAGCAAGCTTTTTTCTTTGCATACGGAGTTTATAATCCCAACGATGGAGATAATGAACAGGTGTAAAAAACTGTTCTCTGTATTCTAAAGTCAGGGTGTTGCCTACAATAATTTGTGCAGGTACACCCCAAAGACTTAATTGAATATAGCACATTAAAGCCACCATTCGGTCTATATCTACACATTGAACCCACAAGTGATTAGCAGGACAAAGTTTTTGATTTAACATTTCTTTTACAAAAGCCAAGACCATACCGCCAGCACCACAGGCAGGTTCACTCATGGTAAGAAAACCGCAAGGAGGTATTTCAATTTTACCACCATACAACATTTTACCCATCAATTGAGAAATTGGATCAGGCGTAAAAAATTGACCGTTACCTTTACTGCTTATTTCTAGTTCCATATACAATTGACCAAGAATGTCGATTGGTTCAGGTTGCAATAAATTCACCAACATAGCGAATAATTCAGAAATAGCAAAGCGTTCTTTTTTAGAATAATCATTGATAATAGTTAAATATTCTTGCTCTAAAGAATCGAGCTTATTCGCACTATTATGCAAAGTTATAGCCGAAACCGTCACAAAATCCGAAAACACCTTATAGCGGTGTTTATGTTTAGCAATGCTATTAAAAGCACTGATAAACGCATTTTTATCATGGGTCATATCATCTCCCCCAAATAAGTTTAAAAACCACTTGCGAAAGGCAATAATCAAATCACAAGCACACAACTTGTTGAATATTAAAAATACTCAACAAGACAGTACGCTTGTAACGTCAATTTATTGGAAGTTTATAATAACCATTTTATTGATATGTCAATTTTTTCCTTTTCCCCCGCAAATCTTTTTAACCGCCTTTGGCGGTCGAAATATTTTTTGAAAAATGGCTTTGTTAGTCAAGCCTTTGAAAATACCTTTGCTTGGCTATTGTAAAAATTCGCTGATTTGATATAGTAGATACTTAGGTGTGACTGGTTGGCAAGATTGCATATTCTCGGGAACAAGTTCCTGAATATACATCTTGCAAGAGGGAAATCCCCCTTTGAACCCCCTAAAAATACTAAATGTGATACAGTTTAGTATTTTAAAAAGCACATTTTTGAACCACTAATATTATTATATCATGAGTAGAAAGGAGTATCAAAAAAAGGTAAAGCAACAGCGTAAATCCACGCATAGACGTGTTGAATTACAGTTGACTATTGCTGAGTACAAAGCATTTGAAAAGCTCGCTAAAAAGGAAAAAATAAGCGTGAATACACTTGTTAAAAATATGGCGATTGCCTACCGTGACACCAATTATTTTGTTCCATCGGAACTAAAAGAATCACTAAACCAATTCAGTTGGCTCGTTAGAAACATTGCCGATAATATCAACCAAATCGCCCACCGTGCTAACCTCTTTGAAGACATTGACGAGCAGATGGTTTTTACCCATCTTGCCGAACTGGATAAGCAAGTTAAAGATTTTATAAAGGCTAAGGTGGGATAAAATGATAATAAAAAGTATGTCGCGTAAAGAGCCGAGTTTTACCGAACTTTACGATTACATAACCCGAGAGGGAGACTTTGACCCTAATTTCACTTACACCCAAAATTTCATCCTTCGAGACCGTGAAAACATTTTGAATGAGTTTGAGAACAATTCAAAATTATTACCCAAACGAGCCAACGGAAATTATCTTTATCATGAGATTATTTCAATTACTCGTGCCAAGGGCATAAGTGAGAAAAAACAAAAAGCAATACTGCAAGACCTTGTTTGTCAGTATTCCAAAGGCAGAGCCAAAGACTGTTTAGTTTTTGGTGGTTTGCACGATGAAAAAGATGACAACTTACATTTTCACCTTATCATTAGTGCCAACAAGCAGGGAGATAATAAACGCTTTAGACTTAAAAAATCAGAGTTTGATACAATCAAAAAACAAGTTGAGATTTATACCCTTGAACGCTATCCCGAACTTGAACAAAAGAAACTGATTTCTAAAGACAAAACAAGCCTTGCAAAAACGAGTAACAAAGAACAAGAACTAAAACGCCGTACTAAAAAGCCAAGTCAAAAAGATATTTTCAAATCTAAGCTTACAGGCATATTTGATAAATCACTTGATAAACAAGATTTCTTTGATAACTTACAAACAGCACAAATTGAAATTTATACCCGTGGTAAAACCATTGGTTTTGTTGATCTTGAAAACAACCGCAAACACAGATTAAAAACCTTGGGTTTAGAATCAGAGTTTGAAGCCATTAATAATACTTTATCGGCTCAACACAAAGAACCTGAAAAACAAACAAAGGCTAAACCAAAAAAAGAAGCTCCGAAAAAGAAAACAACAGCTAACAAATCCAAAACTAAAAAGAAAAGTAAATTAAACGTCACAGCCAAAGAATGGATAAAAGGTGACTTTAGCGAACGTGAAGCACGTATCAAGGATAAGAAAATAAAAGAAGTACGCAAGAAACGTAAAAAGATAATTCCTGAAGGTGAAATGACCGTTGAAGAACTACGCAAAGAAAAATTCAAGCAATGGATTGAAGGTGATTTTTCCGACCTAGAGACACGAGAACGCATGAAGAAATGGCAAGAAAAATACGACAAAGAACAAGCTGAAATTGATGCTACTAAATCACGAGAGGAACAAACCACTTTTGAGAATGTTACCGAAACAGCCAAAGAATGGGTAATGGGTGATTTTACCAATCGGGAGAACCGCACCAAAAAAGAACAACAGGCAAAAGATAAGAAAAAATGGCAGTCCGAACAACAAATTGAACGTGAAGAAAAACGCAATAAAATTAAACAAACTCTTGATAATGGCAAACCTGAGAGTAAAGAAAAAGCAACCGACAAAGACGAGCAACAAAAAAGACGTGATGCCATTAATGAAATGCGTAGCCGTGTGAACAAGTCCAATGAAAAAGATAAGGGCAAAGGTAAAAGCAAATGAACAATTTGAAAACAAGTTCGAGGTGTAATGATGGGTTTTCTTAATATGATTGATAAAGTCCTTTCTTATCTTGAAAGTGCTAAGAGTGACCAAAAAGATGCAGTCACACGACAAGCACTCAAAGCCAAGAAAGTGCAACAAGCTACCCAACAAATTATCACCGATGATATAAAACGCAGACGTGAAGAAATTCGCCTTGCTCGTGAACAGATGAAAAATAATTACGGAGCAAACAAAACCTTTTGAAATATTAGAGACACAATTCAAAACTGGAAAAAGAAATTTATTAACTAAAATAGTATAGGCATGTGAACAATGAGCGAAATAATGAAAAGCACCTTTAGAGGGATTTATTCAGCAGGGAAATTTCTCATGCGTGGTCATATCCTGAAA